>NZ_JXYF01000111.1:0-26583 GCF_000967735.1 Paracoccus sp. S4493 | reverse complement strand
GAATTTTGCGTCCCGCGCGGTGCCGGTGGGTTCCACCCCCCGGACCCCCTGGGGCGGAGGACGCCTTGCGGTGTTTTCCTGACCAATGAATGATTGCGACCTCCGGGGGGTCCGGGGGGCGGAGCGCCCCCGGCCACCGCGGGACGCAATCGATCATGCCAGTTCGGGGAAGAACCGGTCGGAAGGGGTGAAGATCTCGCATCCGTCGGCCGTCACGCCGATCGAATGTTCGAACTGGGCCGACAGCGACTTGTCGCGCGTCACCGCCGTCCAGTCATCGGCCAGGACCTTGGTTTCCGGGCGGCCCAGGTTGATCATCGGCTCGATCGTGAAGAACATGCCCTCCTCCAGCACCGGCCCTTTGCCGGCGCGTCCGAAATGCAGCACGTTGGGCGGCGAATGGAACACCCGCCCGATCCCGTGCCCGCAGAAATCGCGCACCACCGACATGCGCCGTTCCTCCGCATAGGTCTGGATCGCCGCGCCGATGTCGCCGAAGGTCGCGCCGGGACGCACGGCCTCGATCCCCTTCATCAGCGCGTCATGGGTCACCTGCAGCAGCCGCTGCGCCTTGAGCGACGGCTTGCCCGCCACATACATCCGGCTGGTGTCGCCGAACCAGCCGTCCAGGATGACCGTCACGTCGATGTTCAGGATATCGCCGTCCTTGAGGCTCTTGTCGCCGGGGATGCCGTGACAGACCACGTGGTTCACGCTGATGCAGCTGGCATGCTGGTACCCGCGATAGCCGATCGTGGCCGAGGTCGCGCCCAGCTCCGTCACCCGGCCCCGGATGAAATCGTCCAACGCGCCGGTGGTGACGCCCGGTGCGACCATCGGCCCCACCTCGTCCAGGATCCGCGCGGCCAGGGCGCCCGCCGCCCGCATGCCTGCGAAATCCCCGGGCATGTGCAGGCGGATGCCTTCCCTCGTGATACGGCCTTCGTCCATCGCTGATCCTTTCTGTCTGCCGCCCTAGATAGAGACGCGCGCCCACTTGTTCCAGCCCCGGCTGCGGGCATAGATGGGGCGCGACACCCAAGGGAGAGCCTGATGCAGTCCGACAACCCCACAGCCGCCATCCTGGTCATCGGCGACGAGATCCTGTCCGGCCGCACCCGCGAAGGGAACGCCCATCACCTGGCCCAGGTGCTGACCGCCACCGGCATCGACCTTCAGGAGATCCGCGTCGTGGCCGACGACACCGACCGCATCGTGGACGCGATCCGCGCACTGGACCGGACCCTGGGCGGGGCATACGACCTGCTGTTCACCTCCGGCGGCATCGGGCCCACGCATGACGACATAACCGCCGACGCCGTGGCCGCCGCCCATGGCACCACGGTCGAGGTCAACCCCACCGCCCGCGCCCTGCTGCAGGAGCGCTGCGACCGCATGGGGGTCGAACTGAACGAGAACCGCCTGCGCATGGCCCGCATCCCCGTGGGTGCGACGCTGATCGACAATGCCGTGTCGGCCGCGCCCGGCTTCTCCATCGGCGCGACCCATGTGATGGCGGGCGTCCCCGAGGTGTTCCGCGCCATGGTCGCCTGGCTGATCCCGCAGCTGCCCGTGGGCCGCCCCGTGCAGTCCCTGACCGTCGAGGTCCGCCGCGGCGAGAGCGAGGTGGCCGAGGACCTCAAGGCCGTCGCCGCCGAATATGCCGACCTGTCCCTGGGGTCCTATCCGTTCCGCGACGATACGGGCTGGGGGACGAACCTGGTCGTGCGGGGCCTGGATGCCGCCCGCGTCGATCAGGCCATGGCCGCGCTGCGCGGACGCATCGGTCTGTGAGGCCCGACCCCGATCTGGCCGCCGCCTTCGAGGCAACCTGGCCCGCGTTCGAGACCATCCGCTGCGGCGGCTTCCTGGTCGGGCGGGGCGCAGGGGCGGGCGGGCGCGTCAGCTCGGCCATCGCGGTCGGGGCGTGGGCGGAGGCCGACATCGACGCCGCCTGTGCCCGGCATGCCGCATGGGGCCAGCCGCCGCTGTTCCGTGCCTGGGACGATGAGACTGACCTGATCGCCGCCCTGACCGCGCGCGGCCTCGGCGCGCATATCCCGACCCAGGTCATGGCCGCGCCCATCGCCGCGCTGACCGACCGGCCGATCCCACCCGTCACCGCCTTCGCCATCTGGCCCCCCTTGGCGATCCAGCGCCAGATCTGGGGCGCGGGCAACATCACCCCCGCAAGACAGGCCGTGATCGACCGCGTCCCCCTGCCCAAGGCCGCGCTTTTGGGCCGCATCCGGGACCGCGCTGCAGGCGCAGGCTTCGTCGCGCTGCATGACCGCACCGCCATGGTCCACGCCGTCGAAGTCCTGCCCGCCTTCCGCCGCCAGGGTCTCGCCGGCTGGATGATGCGCCAGGCCGCGGCTTGGGCCCAGGATCTCGGTGCCACGCGCATCGGCCTGGCCGTCAGCCGCGCGAATACCGCAGCCCAGGCCGCCTATGCCAGCCTCGGCTTCACCGCCGCCGGCAGCTACGCCTATTACGGCCCCGCCGCCTGAGGCACCGGACCGACCGCGCCCGGACCGCAGGTCCGGGCGCCACCGACGGCCGCGACCCCGGCCCGTCAGGGCCGGTCAGGCGAGGCCGTCCGCCCCGCTCACAGTTCGGTCCGCAGCTCCCACAGGTCGGGGAACAGCACCACGTCCAGCATCCGCCGCAGATAATTCACCCCCGACGTGCCGCCGGATCCGCGCTTGAAGCCGATGATCCGCTCCACCGTCGTCACATGGTTGAACCGCCAGCGGCGGAAGTAATCCTCGAAATCCACCAGCTTCTCGGCCAGCTCATACAGCTCCCAATACCGCGCCGGTTCGCGATAGACCTCGGCCCAGGCCGCCCGCGCCGCCGCGTCCGGCGCATGGGGCTTGTCCAGCACGGTGCGCGCCGCCACGTCGAACCCCGCCGCTCTCAGCCGCCCCAGAACCTCGTCGTACAGCGACGGCCGCGCGGCCTCCGCCCGCAGCGCCTCGGCCAGGTCGGGCCGATGCGCATGGGGCGCGATCATCGCCATGTTGCGGTTGCCTGCGACGAACTCGATCATCCGGTACTGATGCGACTGGAACCCGCTGCTCTCGGCCAGCGCGGGGCGAAAGGTCGAATATTCCGACGGCGTCATGGTGCGCAGCACGTCCCAGGCCGAATTCAGCTGCTCCATGATCCGCGCCACGCGGGTCAGCATCTTGAACGCCGGGCGCAGGTCGCCCACAGCGATCCGGTCGCGCGCCGCCCCCATCTCCAGCAGGGCCAGCTTCATCCACAGCTCGGAGGTCTGGTGCTGGATGATGAACAGCATCTCGTCATGCGCATCCGACAGCGGATGCTGCGATGTCAGTAGCCGGTCCAGCCCCAGATAATCGCCATAGGACATGCGCCCGTCGAACGACATGCGCGCGCCTTCCTGTGCAGGGTCGATACTCATTGCTTCAGCCTGAACCTCTGGATCTTGCCGGTCTGGGTCTTGGGCAGGGCCGCGCAGAAGACCACCCGGCGGGGATATTTGAAGGGCGCGATCACGTCCTTCACATGACGCTGCAGCCGCTCCGCCGTCGCGGTGTCGGGCGCGACGCCGGGGGCCAGCACCACATGCGCCTCGACGATCTGGCCGCGCTCCGGGTCCGGCGCGCCGATCACCGCGCATTCCAGCACGTCCGCGTGCGCCAGCAACGCCGCCTCCACATCCGGCCCCGCGATGTTGTAGCCCGACGACACGATGATGTCGTCGCAGCGCGCCGCGAAATGGAACCGCCCGTCATCGTCCTGCCAGAAGGTGTCGCCGGTCAGGTTCCAGCCGCCCTGCACATACTCTGCCTGCCGCGCATCGTTCAGATAGCGGCAGCCGGTGGGCCCGATCACCGCCAGCCGCCCCATCTCTCCGCGCGGCACCTCCTGTCCCGCATCGTCCACGATCCGCGCGCGGTATCCCTGCACGGGCCGCCCGGTGCAGCCTGGATGGCTGTCGTCCAGCCGGTTGGTCAGGAAGATGTGCAGCATCTCGGTCGCGCCGATCCCGTCCAGCATCGGCTTGCCCGTGCGGTCGTGCCAGTCCTGCCAGATGGGGGCGGGCAGCGTCTCTCCGGCGCTGATCGCCACGCGCAGGCTGGACAGGTCCGCCCCCTGATCCATCGCGCGCAGCATCACCCGGTAGGCCGTGGGCGCGGTCACGCAGATCGTGGCGCGGTGGCGTTCGATGATCTCGATCATGTTCGGGGGCGAGGCATTCTCCAGCAGCACCGCGCTGGCCCCGAAGCGCAGCGGGAACACCGCCAGCCCGCCCAGCCCGAAGGTGAAGGCCAGCGGCGGTGACCCCACGAAGACATCGTCGGGCCTCACCCCCAGCACCTCCCGCGCATAGCCGTCGGCGATGATCAAGAGGTCGCGGTGGAAATGCATCGTGGCCTTGGGCTCGCCCGTCGAACCCGACGTCATCCCCAACAGCGCCACGTCATCCCGCCCGGTCCGCACCGCCTCGAACCGCACGGGTTTCGTCAGCGCCGCCCGGTCCAGCTCCGCGTCATGGTTCGCGGTGCCGTCGAACCCCACCACGGTGGTCAGCGTGGCCGAGCCCTTGGCCGCCGCCACCAGCTCATCCATCAGGCGCGTGTCGCACAGCGCATGCGTCACCTGCGCCTTGTCGATGATCTGGGACAGCTCCTTGGCGCGCAGCATGGGCATGGTGTTGACCACGACCGCCCCCGCCTTGGTCGCGGCCAGCCAGCAGGCGACCATCGCGGGGTTGTTGGCCGACCGGATCAGCACCCGGTTGCCCGGCCGCAGCCCGTAATCGGCGACCAGCGCATGGGCCAGCCGGTTGGTCCAGTCCGACAGCTCCTTGTAGGTCCGCGCCCGCCCGTTGCCGACCAGCGCGACCCGGTCCCCGAACCCGCGATCGACCATGCGGTCGGTCAGCTCCGCCCCCGCATTCAGCCAATCAGGATAGTCGTATCCGGACAGGTCGATCCGCGGCCAGGCCTCCGGCGGGGGCAGGTTGTCGCGCGTGAAGCTGTCCTCGTGCCCGCTTGGTCCCAGCATGATCGTCCCCCTATTCCGGCACCACGGCCGTGGCCTCGATCTCGACCTTGGCGCGGTCCTCGACCAGCGCCACGACCTGCACCAGCGCCATGGCCGGGTAATGCCGCCCGATCACGTCACGGTAGGCCGCCCCCACCGCGCGCAGCGCGCCCAGATATTCGTGCTTGTCGGTGACGTACCAGGTCAGCCGCACCAGATGCTGTGGCCCCGCGCCGCCCTCGGCCAGGACCGCCACAATGTTCTCCAGCACCTGCCGGACCTGGCCCGCGAAATCGTCGGTCTGAAAGACCTGATTCGCGTCCCAGCCCACCAGCCCGCCGGTAAAGATCATCCGCCCCCGCGCCATGATCCCGTTGGCATAGCCCGAGGCGCGCTTCCACGTCGCCGGATGCAGGGGTTCATGCATGATGCGCCTCCAGGGTCTGTCGCATGTCGTCGGGCCAGGGCGACGGGGTGAAATCGCGGTCCATCCAGACCACGGTGGTCCGCGCCTCCACCCGGTCCTCGCCGCGGATCAGAAAGCGCGCGCTGGACCGGCCCAGATGCTCGACCACCAGCGTCCAGTCCAGCCGGTCGCCAAGCCGCGCAGGCTTGCGGAACGCCATCTCCAGCGCGACGGTGGGCATCCCCTGACCCGCCGCCATCATCGGGCCGAACCCATGCCCCACGACCTCCAGGAAGAAGTTCTCCACCATGTGGTTCACCATCTCCGCATAGCGGGGGTAAAAAACGATCCCCGCCGGGTCGCAGTGGCAGAATTCGATGGGAATGGTGCGGGTATAGGTCATGCGCCCTCCAGGATGCTGCGGGCGATGACGACGCGCTGCACGTCGCTGGCCCCCTCATAGATGCGCAGGGCGCGGATCTCGCGGTACAGGCTCTCGACCGTGCTGCCCGTGCGCACGCCGTCGCCGCCATGCAGCTGCACGGCCTGGTCGATGACCTCCTGCGCGATCTCGGTGGCGTACAGCTTGGCCATCGCCGCCTCGCGCGTGATGCGGGGCGCGCCCTGGTCCTTGGCCCAGGCCGCGCGATAGATCAGCAGGGCGGCGGCGTCGATCTTCAGCGCCATGTCGGCCAGATGCCCCTGGACCATCTGCAGCTCGGCCATCGGCGCACCCTGGATCTGGCGCGACCGCACGCGGGCCAAAGCCTCGTCCAGCGCCCGACGCGCAAAGCCCAACGCCGCGGCCCCCACCGTGGGGCGGAAATGATCCAGCACTGTCATGGCGATGCGGAACCCCTGTCCCGACTGCCCGATCAGCGCATCCCCCGGCAGCCGCACCCCCGTCAGGCGCAGATGCGCCAGCGGATGCGGGGCCATCACGTCGATGCGCCCGACCACCTCCAGCCCCGGCGTGTCCGCAGGCAGCAGGAAGGCCGACAGCCCCCGCGCGCCCGGGGCCTCTCCGGTCCGCGCGACGATCACATAGACATCCGCGATCCCGCCGTTGGAGATATAGGTCTTTTCCCCGTCCAGCACCCACCTGTCGCCATCCCGGCGCGCCGTGGTCGCCAGCCGCGCGACGTCCGACCCGGACGCAGGCTCGGTCAGCGCGAACCCCGAAATCGCCCGGCCCGCCCGCGTCCGCGCCAGCCATTCCCGCTGAACCGGGCTGCCGAACAGCGTCACCGCCCCCATGCCCAGGCCCTGCATGGCAAAGGCGAAATCGGCCAGCCCGTCATGGCGCGCCAGCGTTTCGCGGATCAGGCACAGCGCGCGCACGTCCAGCGCCTCGCCCCCCGAATGCGCCAGCCAACCGCCATCACCCATGGCCCGCACCAGCCCCCGGCAGGCCCCGTCCACATCGCCGTGATCCACCGGCAGCGCGCCCAGCGCCCAGTCCTCCAGCCCCTGGGCCAGCGCGCGATGCCTGTCCTCGAAGAACGGCCAGTCCAGAAAGCTGCAATCCATCGTCTTCTTCACCCAAATATCCCGGGGTCCGGGGCAGAGCCCCGGCGCCCTCAATTGCCCTCGAAGACCGGCGTCTGCTTGGCGACGAAGGCCCGATAGGCCCGCTCGAAATCGCGCGTGGTCATGCAGATGGCCTGGGCCTGCGCCTCGGCCTCGATCGCCTGGTCCAGACCCATGGTCCATTCCTGCAACAGCTGCGTCTTGGTGATGCCATGCGCCCAGGTGGGCCCCGCCGCGATCGCCCGCGCCAGATCCATCGCGGCGGCAAAGACGTCGTCATGCAGGCTGTTCCAGAAGCCCCACCGCTCGCCCTCCTCGGCGCGCAGCACGCGGCCGGTGTACAAAAGCTCCGCCGCGCGCCCCTGTCCCACGATGCGCGGCAGCATCGCGCAGGCGCCCATGTCGCAGCCCGCAAGCCCCACTTTGGTGAACAGGAATGCGGCCTTGGCCGAGGGCGCGGCTAGCCGCAGGTCGCTGGCCATGGCCATGATCGCGCCCGCTCCGACGCAGATCCCCTCGACCGCGGCGATCACCGGCTTGCCGCAATGGATCATCGCGCGGACCAGCTCCCCGGTCATGCGGGTGAAGGCCAGCAGCTGCGGCATCTCCATGCCGACCAGCGGGCCGATGATCTCGTGCACGTCGCCGCCCGAACAGAAATTCCCGCCGTTGGAGGCGAGCACCACCACATCCACATCCGACGCATGGGCCAGTTGTCGAAAGCAGGCGCCCAGTTCGGCATAGCTGTCGAAGGTCAGGGGGTTCTTGCGTTCGGGGCGGTTCAGGCGGATCACCGCGATGCGGTCCGTGACCTCCCACAGGAAATGTTCGGGCGCCAGATCGGCCATGGGGACGGGTTTCATTCGGGCCTCCCGGCGCGGGACAGGATGTCGCGCAGCGCCTCCAGATCGGTTTCGGACAATCGACCCAGGATCGCGTCGACCTCGGCCTCATGGCCCAGGGCCATGATCTCGAACGTCTCCAGGCCTTCGGGCGTCAGGCGCACGCGGATGCGGCGGCGGTCGCCGTTCTCGGCCTCGCGGCGGACCATGCCGTCGGCCTCCAGTCGGTCGACGACCGCCGTGGCATTGCCGTTCGACACCAGGAGCAGGCGCGACAGCTCGGACATGGTCACGCCCTCGCGCCTGCGCCACAGCGCCGCCATCACGTCGAAGCGGGGCAGGGTCGTGCCATGCGCGCGGCGCAGATAGTCGCGCAGGTGGTTCTCGGCCCCCCGCGTGACGCCCAGAAGGCGGATCCAGGTCTTCAGCCGCCGCTTGGACAGGTCGGTCATGCGCTCTCGCCTCCGTCCAGGACGATGGCCTGGCCGTTCACCCCCGCCGCCGCGTCCGAGGCCAGCCACAGCGCCGCGCCGGTCACCTCGGCGGGCGCGATCAGGCGGCCCTGCGGGTTGCGGGCGGTCAGCGCGGCCAGTGCCGCGTCGCGGTCGCGCCCGGTCTTGGCCATGATCCCGTCCAGCGTGCGGCCGGTCATCTCCGTGTCCAGATAGCTGGGGCAGATGGCGTTGGCGGTGATCTGTTTTGCAGCCACCTCCAGCGCGATCGACCGCACCAGCCCCATCACCCCATGCTTGCTGGCCGCATAGGCCGAGGCATAGGCCGCCCCCCGCAGCCCCGCCGCCGAGGATACCGCAATCAACCGCCCCCCCGGTCCCATCTGCGACAGCGCCTGCCGAAAGGTCAGGAAGACCCCCGTCAGGTTGACCGCCATGATGCGGCTGAACTGGTCCAGCGTGGTGCGGGCAAAGGGCGCGGCCTCGGCGATGCCGGCGTTGGCGATGACCACCTGGCAGGGGCCGGCGTCGTCGAAGATGCGGCGGACCTGATCCTCGTCGCTGACATCGCCCGGCACGGCGCGGATCAGGCCGCCCGCCACAGCCTCAAGCCGCGCGGCATCACGGCCGGTGATGACGACCTCATGGCCCTGGGCGGCAAAGGCGCGGGCCATGTCGGCCCCCGTGCCGCTGCCGCCGCCGGTGATCAGGACGCGGGTCATGCGCGGATCTCCTCGGCCTGCTTGGCGGCCAGGCGGCGCGCCTGATCGCGGCCCGCGTGATAGGGCAGGGGCCAGTCCGCCCCGTCGCCAAGCGCCGTCGCAGCATGCAGCGTCCAGTAGGGATCGGCCAGATGCGGCCGCCCGATGGCCACCAGATCGGCGCGCCCGGCCATCAGGATGCCATTGGCTTGATCCGCATCGGTGATGTTGCCCACCGCCATAGTGGCCAGCCCCGCCTGGTTGCGGATGCGGTCGGAAAACGGCGTCTGGAACATCCGCCCATAGACGGGCCGCGCATCGGGCGTCGTCTGGCCCGCGGACACGTCGATGATATCCGCCCCCGCCGCGTGGAAGGCCCGCGCGATGGCGACCGATTCGTCAGGCGTCACGCCGTTCTCGGTCCAGTCCGTGGCCGAGATGCGCACCGACATGGGCCGCTCCTCGGGCCAGACGGCGCGCATGGCGGCAAATACCTCCAGCGGCCAGCGCAGGCGGTTCTCCAGGCTGCCGCCATAGTCGTCGCTGCGCCGGTTCGACACCGGCGACAGGAACCCGGACAGCAGATAGCCATGCGCCGCGTGCAGCTCGACCATGTCGAAGCCCGCGGCATCCCCCATGCGGGTCGCGGCCACGAACTGCGCCGTCACCGCCTCCATGTCGGCGCGGGTCATCTCCTGCGGCACGGCATTGCCGTCGGACCACGGCAGGGCGGAGGCCGCCATGATCGGCCAGTTGCCCTCCGCCAGCGGCTGGTCCATCCCCTCCCACCCGATGCGGGTGGAGCCCTTGCGGCCCGAATGGCCGATCTGACAGCAGATCCTGGCATCCGTCTCGGCATGGACGAAATCGGTGATCCGCCGCCAGGCCGCCTGATGCTCGGGCGCGTAAAGGCCCGGACAGCCCGGCGTGATGCGGCCTTCGGGGCTGACACAGGTCATCTCGGTAAAGACCAGCCCCGCGCCGCCCTTGGCGCGTTCGCCGTAATGGACCAGGTGCCAGTCGGTCGGGCAGCCGTCCTGCGCCTTGTACTGGGCCATGGGCGAGACGACGATGCGGTTCTTCAGCGCCATGTCGCGCAGGCGGAAGGGCGCGAAGATCGGCGCGCGGCCCGGCTGGCCGTTGGCCTGGGCCTGGAACCAGTCCTCGGCCTCGCGCACCCAATCGGGGTCGCGCAGGCGCAGGTTCTCGTGCCCGATGCGCTGGCTGCGGGTCAGCAGGGAATAGGTGAACTGGATCGGGTCCAGGTCCAGGTAACGCTCGACCTCCTCGAACCATTCCAGACTGTTGCGGGCGGCCGATTGCAGGCGCAGAACCTCGATGCGCCGTTCCTCCTGATAGCGTTCGAAGGCGCGGGGCAGGTCGGGTTCGGAATGCAGGTAATCCGCCAGCGCGATGGCGCTGTCCAAGGCCAGCCGCGTGCCGGACCCGATCGAGAAATGCCCCGTCGCCGCCGCATCGCCCATCAGCACCACGTTCTCATGATACCACCGCTCGCAGATGACGCGGGGAAAGTTCATCCAGACGGCCGAGCCGCGCAGATGCGCCGCGTTCGACATCAGGTCATGCCCGCCCAGATGGTCCGCGAAGACCGCGCGGCAGGTCTCGACGATCTGCTCTTTCGTCATGCCCTCGAAGCCCATCGCGTCCCAGGTCTCCTGCGAACATTCCACGATGAAGGTCGCGGTGTCGGCATCGAAGGAGTAGACATGCGCCCAGAGCCAGCCCTGCGGCGTCTTTTCGAAGATGAAGGTGAAGGCGTCGTCGAATTTCTGTTTGGTACCCAGCCAGACGAACTTGCAGCGGCGCATGTCGATGTCGGGGCGGAACACATCCGCATATTCAGTGCGGACCTTGCTGTTCAGTCCGTCGCAGGCGACGACCAGGTCATAGTCGCGGCGATAATGTTCAGCGGTCTGGAACTCGGTCCGGAACTGCAGGTCCACGCCCAAGTCGCGCGCGCGCTCCTGCAGCAGGATCAGCAGCTGCCGCCGCCCGATGCCCGCGAAGCCGTGCCCGCCCGAAACCTGCCGGTGGCCGTCGCGTATGACCGCGATGTCGTCCCAATAGATGAAGTGGTCGCGGATCGCCTGGGCCGAGGGCGGGTCGTTCTTCTGCAGCCGCGACAGGGCGTCATCGGACAGCACCACGCCCCATCCGAAGGTGTCGCCCGCGCCGTTGCGTTCCAGCACGGTGACGTCATGCGACGGATCGCGCAGCTTCATCGAGATCGCGAAGTAAAGGCCCGCAGGCCCGCCACCCAGACAGAGAATCTTCATCCCGTGCCACCTCCTGCGATGCAGGCTGGCACGGGTCCGAAATCATTTCAAGCTTGAAACTTCTCTGGCGATGGAGGCTGCGATCATCGCAGGCACTTCGGGGGCCAAGCCCACCGGGTCCAGGCGCGGGCCGGTGAAGCCTGCCTGATCCAGCGCCTGCGGCAGGTCGTCCAGCACATGTTCCGCGCGCAGCGCGAACATCGGCAGGCTGATGGCACGATCCAAGCCGCGGGCGGCGTCGGCGATGAAGGGCTCCTGTTCGACGAAGCCCGCGACGACGCGGGCGAAATGCGGCGCGATGCGGGCGGCCAGTGCCATGGTGATGTCGTGGCTGGCCTGCCCACGCTGCGATCCATGCGCGGAGAGGAGCAGGGTCGTATCTGACAGCGCCCAGCCCTGGGCGTCCGCCGCCTGGCGCGCCTTTTCGACGACCAGCGCGTCGAGGCCGGGATCGGTGCCGAAGGGGCGCATGATATGCGCGCCCGGTGCGCCGGCCTGGGTCAGGCGGCGGGGCAGTTCGACGCCGGTGAACCAGCCCTCGGCCATGAACATCGGATAGATGATGCAGTCGCTGGGGCAGGTGCGGGGCAGGGCGTCGGGGTCGGCCAAGGTCGCGCCCAGGACCTCGACGCCCGGGGCGTGGGCCGCGACCTGGGCGGCCAGCGCCTCGATGGCGGCCTGCTGGGGGGCGGGGTCGCCGGGTTGGCCATGCGAGACGATGACGGCGCGCGACAGGGTCTGCGGCTGATCGGCGTCGTGGAAATACTGCGCCAGCGCCGCGGGCATGGGGAACTCGGCCAAGGCGCGGGCGCGGGCCTCGGCCGACATCTTGCGGGCGGTCTTCTCGATGATGCGGGGGATCTTGTGGTCGGGCTGTTCGGCCATGAAATCGCCCAGATACCAGCGGATGAAGGTGAAGCAGATCACGTCCTCCAGCGCCTGCACCTGGGGGTCGCGCTTGAGGCCCTGTTTGGTCAGCATCTTGCGGGCGCGGTCGATGTCATCGGCGTCATAGCCCGCATCGGCCATGATGCCGGCGATGCGATCCGCGTGACGGCGGCCCTGTTCCTGGCGCCAGGCCAGATAGCCGGGGCGGTTCATCGGATAGTCGGCCCGCGGCAGCAGCCAGCGTTCGACATGCTGGCCGCGGCAGGCGATGCGCAGAACGTCGTCGGCGTCTGGGAACAGGCGCTGCTGTTCCGCCGTCATGCGCTGGCCATAGAGGAGGTTCGCAGGCTTGCCGTCGTCCAGGTTCGGGTCCTGGGCATTGGCGGCATCGATGGCGGTTAAGGCATGGTCGAGGCGGGTCATCGCGGGCTCCGGCTGGTTCGGGGGGAGTGTGCGCGGGGGGCGCCCGGGTGGCAAGCAGGCAGGGGGGCGCCGCCCCCCGTCCTGCGGACTCCCCCCGGGGTATTTGGGCAAAGGAGAAGTCTCAAGGCAGGGCGAAGAGGTCGGGTATGTCCCGACGGTCGTCAAGAAGGATCTGCGCGGTCAGGTCGGCGATCAGCGGGGCCATGCCGAAGCCGATCTTGAAGCCGCCATTGACGATCAGGTGACCGGGGCGGCCGGGCCACGGGGCCAGCACCGGCGCGCGCGAGCGGGCGCGGGGGCGCAGGCCGGCCCAGATGTCGAGGACGGGTGCATCGGCCAGCGTCGGGCAGATCGCGACGGCGCGGGCCAGCAGATCCTGGGCCTGATGGTCGGGGTGTACGGTGTCGTAGGTGTTTTCCGAGGTCGAGCCGATGGCCGTGGTGCCGTCCGCATGGGGCACGATATGCAGCCCGTCGGCAAAGACCTGAGGGCTGTCCGGGGCGGCGTGGGAGAGGAGCAGCGACTGACCCTTGACCCCCTGGCCGATCTTGCGGTCCAGCGCGCTGTTCAGGGCCACAAGTCCCGGCGTGCCCGTGGCCCAGATCGTGGGGGCGTGGGCGTCGGGGGCCGGCGTGTGTTCGTGGATCCGGCCGCCCCCGGCGCGGATCGCCGCGGCCAGGGCCTGCAGGGCGGCGCGGGGGTTCAGGCGGGCCGTCAGCCCGTCGGTCAGCCAAAGGCCGGTGGGGCTGGGCGGGATCAGCGGGCCGTGCGGATCGCGGGTCAGCGCCATGCCCATGGCGGCGGGCCACTGGCGCGCGGCGGCCGCGATGCGGTCGGGCAGGCGGGCGGCGGTATCCATGTCGGGAACGGGTTGCAGGCGGCCGGTGCGGGCGTAACCCGTGGGCAGGCGGGACTCTAGTTCGACGCTGGCCCAGAAGGCTGGGGCGGCCAGAAGGCTGTCTAGCTGCAGCTGTTTCTTAATGTTCCAGGGGTCGGGCGCGTGGGGGGCCAGGGCGCCCACATGGCCGCCCGAGGATCCTGCCCCGATGGTCGCGGCCTCGAACACGGTGACTTGTGCGCCGCGCCGGATCAGCGCCCAGGCACAGGCCAGCCCGAAGACGCCGGCCCCCGCCACATGGATCACCCTTGCCAAAGCCGCGTCCTTTCCCGACAGATGCGTCATGAGCGACCTAACCCATCCCCGCCCCGATGACGAGCCTGCGCTGGACTGGCGCGATGGGGGCGTTCCCGTGTCCCAGCAGTTCGACGACCCCTATTTCAGCCTGGGCGGCGGGCTGGAGGAGACGCGGCACGTCTTCCTTGCGGGCAACGACCTGTCCGCGCGGCTGAGGCCGGGGTTCCACGTGGCCGAGACGGGGTTCGGCACCGGTCTGAACGCATTGGCGCTGGCGCAGGTGGCGACGGTGCCCGTGCGGATGACCAGCTTCGAGGCCTTTCCGATGAGCCGCGCCCAGCTGGAGCAGGCGCATGCCGCCTTTCCCGACCTGTCGGCGCTGGCGGCGCAGCTGCGCGACGGGTGGGGGCAGGGGGTGATCCGCGTGGGACAGGTCGCGCTGACCGTGGTCCTGGGCGATGTGCGCCGGACGTTGCCCGCGTGGCGGGACGCGGCGGATGCCTGGTTCCTGGACGGGTTCTCTCCGGCCAAGAACCCGCAGATGTGGGGCGCGGACGTGATGGCCGAGGTGGGCGCGCATACCGCGCCGGGGGGCACGTTCGCCACCTATACCGCCGCGGGCCATGTCCGCCAGGCGCTGTCGGATGCCGGGTTCGAGGTCCTCCGCAGCCCCGGTTTCGGGCGCAAGCGCCACATGAGCCGGGGGCGGCTGAGGACGTCGGACGGCTGAATCCGCGGTCCCGCACTGGCAATCGGGGCGGGCAGGGCCTATCTGCGGGACCGGACAGCTGTGCGCGAGGCGCGCCACGGTCCCCGAACTCACCTACAGGAGAGGCGCATGGGCGCGATCATCGACATCGACCACCTGTCCAAGGAATATGGCAGCGGCACCAAGGCGCTGGACGACGTGACCCTGTCCATCGACGAGGGAGAGATCATCGCCCTGCTGGGCCCCAACGGGGCGGGCAAGACCACGCTGATCTCGATCATCTGCGGGTTGGTGGTGCCGACCGGCGGCACGGTCCGCGTGGGTGGGCACGACATCCGCACCGACTGGCGCGCCGCGCGCAAGCTGATCGGCCTGGTCCCCCAGGAAATCGCGCTGGAACCGTTCGAGAAGGTCATCAACTGCGTCCGCTTCACCCGCGGGCTGTACGGCATGCCCCCGGACGAGGCCTATATCGAGCGCATCCTGCGGTCACTGTCGCTGTGGGACAAGCGCGACGCCGCCACGCGGGAACTGTCGGGCGGCATGAAGCGCCGCGTGCTGATCGCCAAGGCGCTGTCGCACCAGCCCAAGGTGCTGTTCCTGGACGAACCCACGGCGGGCGTCGACGTCGCCCTGCGCCGCGAGATGTGGCAGGTCGTGGGCGATCTGCGCCGCGAGGGCGTGACGATCATCCTGACCACCCATTACCTGGAGGAGGCCGAGGAGATGGCCGACCGCATCGGCGTCATCGCCAAGGGCAGCCTGCTGCTGGTCAAGCCGACCAGCGAGTTGATGGGAGAGTTCGGCAAGAAGACCCTGTCGATCGAGCTGGACCAGCCTTTGGCCGCGATCCCCGACGATCTGTCCGGGCGCGGGCTGTCGCTGTCGGATGACGGGCGGCGGCTGTCCTTCGAATACGACACGCGGGCCGAACGCACCGGCATCGCGCGCCTTCTGGGCGATCTGGCTGCGCGCGGCATCACCGTGCGCGACGTGTCCACGCGGCAATCCAGCCTCGAGGACGTCTTCCTTTCCCTGGTCTCCGAGGACGCGGCATGAGCATCAACTGGTTTGGCGTCTGGTCCATCTTTCACCACGAGATGATGCGGTTCTTCCGCACCATCTGGCAGTCGCTAGCATCGCCCGTGCTGTCCACGGTGCTGTATTTCGTCGTCTTCGGCGCGGCCATCGGCGGGCGCATCCAGTCGGTCGAGGGGGTCGAATACGCGGCCTTCATCGTGCCCGGCCTGATGATGCTGACCGTGCTGCAGCAGGCCGTCAGCAACGCCAGCTTCGGCATCTATTTCCCCAAGTTCAGCGGCACGATCTATGAATACCTGGTGTCGCCCGTCGGCTGGATCGAGGTGACGATGGGCTTCGTCGGCGCGGCGGCGGTCAAGTCGATCCTGATCGCGCTGGTGATCCTGCTGACCAGCTTCGTCTTCGTCGGCGTCCACATCCTGCACCCGTTCTGGATGGTGGCCTTCCTGGTCCTGTCGTCGATCGGCTTCAGCCTGCTGGGCTTCATCATCGGGCTGTGGGCCAAGTCGTTCGAACAGCTGCAGATCGTGCCGATGATGGTCATCATGCCGCTGGTCTTCCTGGGCGGCGCCTTCTATTCGGCCAGCATGCTGCCACCCTTCTGGGAGGGCGTGGCCAAGCTGAACCCGGTCCTCTACCTGATCTCGGGGTTCCGCTGGTCGTTCTTCGGACTGGCCGACGTGCCGGTGGGGGTGTCGCTGGTGGCGGTGGGGATCATGGTCGTGATCTGCCTGGCCATCATCCGCTGGATCTTTGCCACCGGCTGGCGCCTGCGCGACTAGGGGCGCAGGCTGCCGCAGATCCGCGCCTGCGGGTCCAGGCGCACGTATTCGCGGGCCGAGATGATCTTCATCTCCATCGAGCGGTTCCAGCCCCCGAACCACCGCTCGCGGATGCCGCCACGATAGAAGTTGCCCATGATCTGATCGACATAGGGCGGGATGATCTGGGTGCCCTGGATGCGCGGCGCGTGAAACCCGATCCGCGCCTGCGGCCCCAGGCAGGCATTGGGCATCGTCGTCAGGATCGTGCAGGCCGACCGGCAATATCCGCGGATGCGCACCGTGCGGCCCGACGATGCCAGCTCCTGCCGGGTCTGCACCATCTCCAGCACGTTGCCGCCGCGGTTGTTCCACACGTCGATGAACTCTCCCGCGCGCTGGATGCCTTGCGGCTGCTGGGCCAAAGCGGGGGTCGCGACCGTCAGGGCGGCGGCAAGGATCAGGGCAAGGCGGCGGGGTTTCATCATGGCGACATCTGGTCCTTTTTTCGGGCAGTGGTGAAATCACGTTCCGGCGACGACGGGCATCGGGAACGCGCATTACCGTGAACCGGTTGCCCGCAGGGGACGTTGGGCCCGCGAACCCATATCGGAGAAGCCCATGTTCCGCCTGCTCAAGCTGTTTGCCATCTTCAAGATGATCCGTCGTTTCATGGGCCGCCGCTGACCGCGGAACGGACTTTCCCCGCGATCCAGAATCGCTTATGTGCGGCGGATGCAGCAGAACCCGCCCGAACTTCGCCCCGACCTTGCGCGTGCGCGCGTCCCGGATGACCGCCGCGACGGTCAGCCGACCATCGGCATGGTCAGCCTTGGCTGCCCCAAGGCCTTGGTGGACAGCGAACGCATCCTGACGCGCCTGCGGGCCGAAGGCTATGCGATCAGCGCCGATTACCATGGTGCGGATGCCGTGGTGGTCAACACCTGCGGGTTCCTGGACAGCGCCAAGGCCGAGAGCCTGGATGCCATCGGCGAGGCGCTGCGCGAGAATGGCCGCGTCATCGTCACCGGCTGCCTAGGGGCGGAACCGGATTACATCACCGGCGCGCATCCCAAGGTGCTGGCCGTGACCGGTCCGCATCAATACGAACAGGTGCTGGACGCGGTCCATGCCGCCGTACCGCCGCAGCCCGATCCGTTCATCGACCTGCTGCCGGCCAGCGGGGTCAGCCTGACGCCGCGCCATTACAGCTATCTGAAGATCTCGGAAGGCTGCAATCACAGGTGCAAGTTCTGCATCATCCCCGACATGCGCGGCCGTCTGGTCAGCCGCCCGGCCCATGCGGTGGTGCGCGAGGCCGAGCGCCTGGTGCAGGCCGGGGTGCGGGAACTGCTGGTCATCAGCCAGGACACCAGCGCCTATGGGCTGGACCTGAAGCACGCGACCGACCGGGGGCACCGCGCCCACATCACCGATCTGGCGCGTGATCTGGGCAGCCTTGGGGCCTGGGTGCGGCTGCATTACGTCTATCCCTATCCGCATGTGCGCGACCTCATCCCGCTGATGGCGGATGGCCTGGTCCTGCCCTATCTGGACATCCCGTTCCAGCACGCCCACCCCGACGTCTTGCGACGCATGGCGCGCCCGGCGGCGGCGGCCAAGACCCTGGACGAGATCGCCGCCTGGCGCGACATCTGCCCCGACATCACCCTGCGCTCGACCTTCATCGTGGGCTATCCCGGGGAGACCGAGGCAGAGTTCCAGACCCTGCTGGACTGGCTGGACGAGGCGCAGCTGGACCGCGTCGGCGCGTTCCAGTACGAAAACGTCAAGGGCGCGCGGGCCAACGACCTGCCCGACCACGTGCCTGCCGAGGTCAAGCAGGACCGCTTTGCGCGGTTCATGGAGAAGACCCAGGCCATCAGCGCCGCCAAGCTGGAGGCCAAGGTCGGCCAGCGCATCCAGGTGATCGTCGACGAGGTCGACGAGCGCGGCGCCACCTGCCGCACCAAGGCCGACGCCCCCGAGATTGACGGAAACCTGTTCATCGACGAGGGGTTTGACGCCCTGTCGCCGGGCGATATTGTGACCGTGACGGTGGACGAGGCGGGCGACTATGACCTTTGGGGAACACTTGAGCGCTGACGCCCTGTCGCGCCTGGTCACCACGCTGACGATCAGCCCGGCCTTCGATCCCCAGGGCCAGCCCCGCAAGCCCGGCGCGCTGTGCATCGGCGCGCAGAAGGCCGGGACCAGCTGGCTGGCCCAGATGCTGGGCCAGCATCCGCAGGTCTGGATCCCGCCCTTCAAAGAGGTGCAGTATTTCAACCATCTGCACATCCCCGAGCACCGCCGCTGGATCGCCTGGCATTACCGCAACAAGCCGCAGGAGATCCGCGACCGCCACAAGGCGCGCAAGGTCGAGCTGCAGCCCGAGCTGGACGCCTATCTGACGGCCATCACCAGCGGCAAGATGTTCCACAACCAGTGGTACAAGCGCGTCTTCGCCCCCGCGCCCGAACACGCGATGCCGATGGATTTCACCCCGGAATATTCCGGCCTGCCGGACGAGGGGGTGCAGGCGGTCCGCGACCTGCTGCCCAAGGCGCGCGTGATCTATCTGATCCGCCACCCCGTCGATCGCGCCATATCGCAGCTGCGCATGAACCTGCGCCGGGAAAAACGCGTGCCCGTGACCGAGGCCGACTGGCTGGCCGAGGTCGCGAACCCGGTCCTGGACGAACGCGGCGACTATGCCGCCTATCTGCCGCGCTGGCTTAGGCGCTATCCCGACATGCTGGTCCTGCCCTTCGGTCGGATCGCGCGCGCGCCGCACCGGGTGATGGACGCGGTCGAGGCGCATCTGGGGCTGGGCCCCTGCTTCTACGCCAACCTGACGCAGAAGGTGTTCGCCAATCCCGACGGCCCGATGCCGCCCCCCGCGGCCATCGCCGCGCTGGAGGCGCGCCTGGCCCCCCAGATGGACGCGCTGCGGGACATCATGGGCGGCGATTTCGTGGACGAGGTGCGCTGATCTTCCATCGGACGCCCGTTTCCCTTACAAAGCGGCAAATTCACAGGAGTTTCCGATGGCGTCCTATCAGTTCGTCTACCACATGGACGGCGTGTCCAAGACCTATCCCGGCGGCAAGAAGGTGTTTGAGAACATCAAGCTGAACTTCCTGCCGGGCGTCAAGATCGGCGTCGTCGGCGTCAACGGATCGGGCAAATCCAGCCTGATGCGCGTGATGGCCGGCATCGACAAGGATTTCACCGGAGAGGCGTGGGCCGCCAAGGGTGCGACCGTCGGCTATCTGCCGCAGGAGCCGCATCTGGACGAAAGCCTGGACGTGCGCGGCAACGTCATGCTGGGGGTCGCGGCCAAGCAGGCCAAGCTGGACCGCTATAACGAGCTGGCGATGAACTACTCGGACGAGACCGCCGAGGAGATGTCCGCCCTGCAGGACCAGATCGACGCCGAGAACCTGTGGGACCTGGACAGCCAGGTCGATGTCGCGATGGAGGCCCTGCGCTGCCCGCCCGACGACGCCGATGTCAGCACCTTGTCGGGCGGCGAACGCCGCCGGGTCGCGCTGTGCAAGCTGCTGCTTGAGGCGCCGGACATGTTGCTGCTGGACGAACCGACCAACCACCTGGACGCCGAGACCATCGCCTGGCTGCAAAAGCACCTGATCGAATACAAGGGCACGATCCTGATCGTCACCCACGACCGCTATTTCCTGGACGACATCACGACCTGGATCCTGGAGCTGGAGCGCGGCCGCGGCATCCCGCACGAGGGGAACTATTCCTCGTGGCTGGACGCCAAGGCCAAGCGCGTGGCGCAGGAGGCCCGCGAGGACAAGTCCAAGCAGAAGGTCCTTGAGAAGGAACTGGAATGGATCCGCGCCGGCGCCAAGGCCCGTCAGGCCAAGCAGAAGGCCCGCGTCAACGCCTATAACGAGATGGCCAACAAGACCGAGAAGGAGCGCATCACCAGCGCCCAGATCATCATCCCGAACGGCGAGCGCCTGGGCGGCAAGGTGATCGAGGTCATCGGCCTGAAGAAGGCCATGGGTGACAAGCTGCTGATCGAGAACCTGGACTTCACCATCCCGCCCGGCGGCATCGTCGGCGTGATCGGTCCGAACGGCGCGGGCAAGTCGACGCTGTTCCGTATGCTGACCGGCCAGGAGCAGCCCGACGAGGGCACGATCACCCTGGGCGAGACGGTGCAGCTGTCCTATGTCGACCAGTCGCGCGACGCGCTGGGCGACAACCACAACGTCTGGGAGGAGATCAGCGGCGGCGCCGAGCTGATCGCCCTGGGCGACGCGACGATGAACAGCCGCGCCTATTGCAGCGCCTTCAACTTCAAGGGCAGCGACCAGCAGAAGAAGGTCGGCACCCTGTCGGGCGGCGAACGCAACCGCGTGCACATGGCCAAGCTGCTGAAATCGGGCGGCAACGTGCTGCTGCTGGACGAACCGACCAACGACCTGGACGTCGAGACGCTGCAGGCGCTGGAGGCGGCGCTGGACGATTTCGCGGGCTGCGCGGTGATCATCAGCCACGACCGCTTTTTCCTGGACCGTCTGTGCACGCATATCCTGGCGTTCGAGGGCGACGCGCATGTCGAATGGTTCGAAGGCAACTTCGAGGCCTATGAGGAGGACAAGATCCGCCGCCTGGGCCCTGATTCGGTGAACCCCAAGCGCGTGAAGTACAAGAAGTTCACGCGCTGATCGCACCTGTTGCGGCAATGAAAAAGGCGGCCCCCGCGGGGGCCGCCTTTCGCGTTCGGGCCGTTTCGATCAGAACCGGAACGAGGCGCGCACCTGCACCATGTCGGTGTCGAGGTCGAGGCCCGACACGTCGTTGACGTCGTCGAAGTCCTGGCGGGTGTATTCCGCGCCCAGGGTCACGCGCTCGGTGACCTTGAAGTCGGCGCCGATGCCATAGGTGAAGGCGGTTTCCGACAGGTCGTCCGCATCGACATGGGCAGCGCCCAGAGAGACGTAGGGCATGAAGCGGCCCAAGTCATAGCCCGCGCGGCCGCGCAGCCGGACCAGGTCGCCTTCGCCGGCCTCGTCCAGGTCGATGCGGTTGTAGTCCAGCTCGCCGCCCAGAACGAACTGGCCGAAATCGCGGTTGTAGCCGCCGTGCACGCCGTAGGCGTCAAAGTCGCTTGACACGCTGTCGCCGTCGAAGTTCACGTCGGCATCCCCCTGGCCGTACTGCAGACCGGCATAGAAACCGGTCCAGTCGGACACGGGTGCCGCGACGGGGGCGACGACGGGTGCGGGGGCGGGCTCGACCACGGGGGCGACATAGCCGCCGGCATGGGCGGTGACGGCGAACAGGCTTGCGCCCAGGGTTGCGAATGCAAGTTTCATGATGGGGGTCCTTCTCAGTCTGATGACGGGGCAGACCTAACCGTCTGACCCTGCTGCCGAAAGGTTGACGCCCGAAATGCCCGTGCGCGGCGTTGCATGGCCGCAACCACAGGCTTGTGAACCCGCGTGAGCGACGCCAGCCGAACCCGTGCGTGGGGCCGCACAGGGGGCCTGCGCCGATCACGACCTGCCGCCAAAGCCAGGGCGCTCAGGCCGAGACGCGCGGTTCACCGCCGGCGCGGACCTTGTCGAGGCCGTGCGCCTGTCAGGATGTGACCTGCCGGGCCCCGCCGCAGGACCGCTTGCCGGTCATGGCCGGATTGGTCGGCAGGGGGGCATCGGGGGTGCGGGCGTCCTGGGGGGCGGGGATCACGATGGGCGCGGGCGCCGGGGCCTGGGGCGGCCCGGTCTGGGCCCAGGCCGCAGGGGCGGTCAGGGCACCCAAGGCCAGCGCGGTCAGGAACGATCGGGGCATGGAACAGTCCTTTCGCAGGGGACGACTGTCTCAGGGTGCGCCCGAATCACGCTTCCGCAAAGCGGAAAAACCGATGGTATCAGCGCGTCTTTCCGGAAAAACCCGGCGGGCGGCGGGCGATCCAGGCCCAGAACGGGGCCAGGTCGGGATGGGTGCGCAGCGCCTCGACCGTGTTCACGTTTCGCGCCAGCTCCGTCTCGCGCAGGGTCTTGTGGATCGTCTTGTGGCAGATGTGGTGCAGCAGCACCGTAGGGCCCCCCTTGCCGCCGCGCAGCTTGGGGATCAGGTGATGGCGGCTTTGCGGCACGTCGGGCGGGATCGGGCGCAGGCACAGCGGGCAGACCGGGTCGGGGTCTGACGCCATCGTGACCTCTGGTTCGGTATATCTGGATTTACGCATCTGTCCGCCGTCGGTTAGGCCGAAGGACATCTGACCCCGGACCCGCCGAAAGGACAAGCCATGCCGACCCGCCGCTTTCTTCTGGCCTCTGCCGGCGCCTTCGCGGCGATGCCCGCCTTTGCGCAGGACCGCCCCAACCCGATGCCCGAGGAGTTGCGCCAGGCGCTGGAACGCGACCCGACCGCACCGGTGCTGGGCAATCCCGACGGCAACATCACCCTGACCGAGTTCTTCGATTACAACTGTCCGCACTGCAAGACGATGCTGCCGCTGATGTCGGAACTGGTCCGGTCGGACCCACAGCTGCGGGTGGTGCTGCGCGAATGGCCGGTCTTCGGTCCCGGATCGGAATTCGCGGCGCGCGCATCGCTGGCGTCGCTGCCCACGGGCAACTACTGGCGGCTACACGCCGCCCTGCTGGGCATGCGCGCCCGCGCCGAGGAGGCGACCGTGATACGCGTTGTCCGCGATCTGGGCCTGGACGAGGCCGCGATCCGCACAGGCATGCAGGCCGATACCGTCGAACGCCACATCACCTACAGCCACCTGCTGGGCGACCACATGGGGCTGATGGGGACGCCAAGTTTCATCTGCGGGGACGAGGCCGCGTTCGGCGCGATGACGCTGGAGGAGCTGCGCGCCCTGGTCCAGCGCGGACGGCGGACGATGGGGGTCTAGTCCCCCGCCGGGTCACGCCGACCCCACGCGGCGTCCTGCATCTCGCGCAGGCGGGATGCGGTTCGTTCGAACTCGAAGCTGCCTTCGCCCTCGTTGTACAGCTGTTCGGGCTGGTCCGCGCCGCTGGCGATCAGTCGGACCCGCGCCTCGTAAAGCGCGTCGATCAGCGTCACGAAGCGCTTGGCCTCGTTATAGTTCGACGCCGACAGCCGCGGCACGCCGTCGATCAGCAGCACGTCGACCGCCCGCGCCACCGCCAGGTAGTCCGCGGGCCCAAGCGGCTTGCCGCACAGGTCCCAGAAGCTGGACCGCGCCGCGCGCCCGACATGGGCGGGCAGGGTGACCTGGCGCCCCTGCACGGTCAGAACCAGCGGTTCGGGCGTGGCGTCGCCGGTCAACTCGGCCCAGACGGCGTCCAGTTCGGCCCGTGCCGCCGCATCGGCGGGGGCGAACCAGACCTGACCGCCCTGGCGGTTCTGGCGATAGTCGGTGCGGCTGTCCAGGCAGACCACCTCCATCCGCTGGCGGATCAGCGCGATGAAGGGCAGGAACAGCTGGCGGTTCAGCCCATGCTTGTACAGGTCGTCCGGTTCGCGGTTCGACGTTGTGACCACCGTCACCCCCTGGTCGAACAGAACCTGGAACAGCCGCCCCACGATCATCGCGTCGGCGATGTCGGTGATCTGCATCTCGTCAAAGCACAGCAGGCGGACCTGCGCCGCCACGGCCTCGGCCACGGGGCGGACGGTGTCCTGCTCGCCGCGCTTGCGCGCCTCGTTCAGGCCGGCCTGGATCTCCTGCATGAATTCGTGGAAATGCACCCGCCGGGTGGGAATGTCGCCGGCCGCGTCGGCCATCAGGTCCATCAGCATGGACTTGCCGCGCCCTACGCCGCCCCACAGATACAACCCCTGCACCGCGGGCACCGGATCGGGGCTGCCCACGCCCAAAAAGGCCCGCCACGCCGATCGCGGTTTCTGCGGCGGTGCCGCCTGCAGCTGATCCAGAACGCGGTCCATGTGCGGCAGCACCGCTGCCTGCGCGTCGTCGTGGCGCAGCGCGCCCGATGCGATGCGCTGGCGGTAAAGATCGCTGACCTTGCCCATGGCGTGCCCCTGTCCTGTGACCGATGCACCCCTGCCACGGCGCGGCCCGTGCCCGCAAGGGTTTGCGGCCTTGACCGCCGCGGCGTGGCCGTGCGACGCCCGACGCGATCCCCGCTGACGAAGGTGCGCCGATGACCGACCTGCCGATCCTGTTCGTGATGGCCGCCCAGCCCGAATACGGCCCGGCCCTGCGCGCGCGCATCCAGCCGCTGATGACCGGCATCGGCCCGATCGAGGCCGCGGTCCAGCTGACCGCCGCGCTGGCCCGCATGGACCGGCTGCCCCGGTTGATCGTGTCGCTGGGGTCGGCCGGGTCCGCGCGTCTGGCCCAGACCGAGGTCTATCAGGTGGGCGCCGTCGCCTGGCGCGACATGGATGCCAGCGCGTTGGGGTTCGCGCGGGGCTGCACGCCGCTTCTGGACCTGCCGCGGGTGATCGACCTGCCGCACCGCATCCCCGGCCTGCCGGTGGCCAGCCTGTCCACTGGCGCCGACATCGTCAGCGGCCCTGCCTATGCCGCGATTGAGGAGGACATGGTCGACATGGAGACCTTTGCCCACCTGCGCGCCGCCCAGAATTTCGGCGTGCCGCTGATCGGGCTGCGCGGCATCTCCGACGGGGCGGCCGATCTGGGCGGGATGGACGACTGGACCCGCTATCTTCAGGTGATCGACGGCAAGCTGGCCGCGGCGGTGGACCTGCTGCACAAGGCGCTGGCCCAGGGGCGGCTGGTCCTGTGACAGGGCGCACGCTTGTCCTTGGGGCGGCGGCCCCCTAAACCGGGGCGGCAACGGACAAAGACGGGCAAGCATGGCACGCGGCGCAAGCAATCTGGAAGACCGGCCCACCAGCCGGCGGGTGGGGGCGCTTGGCGCGCTGTGGCCGTTCGTCCGGCCCTATCGCGGGCAGATGGTGCTGGCGCTGGTGGCGCTGGTGCTGACATCGGCGATCAGCCTGATCCTGCCACTGGCCGCACGCCGGGTGGTCGACAATTTCGACGACGGCGCGGGCCTTCTGGACAAGTATTTCGGCGCGGCCCTGATGATTGTGGCGCTGCTGGCCCTGGGCACGGCGGCGCGGTACTTCTTCGTGACACGGCTGGGCGAACGGGTCGTGGCCGACATCCGCAAGGCCGTCTATGCCCGCGTGATCACCCTGTCGCCCGCCTTCTTCGAACGCGTGATGACGGGGGAAATCCTGTCGCGCATCACCACCGACACCACGCTGATCCAGTCGGTTGTAGGGTCGTCGCTGTCCATCGCGCTGCGCAACATGCTGATCCTGGCGGGGGGCATGGCGATGCTGGCCTGGACCTCGGTCAAGCTGATGGGACTGGTGCTGCTGATCGTGCCCGCCATCCTGATCCCGATCATCGTGCTGGGACGCCGCCTGCGCGCCCTGTCGCGCGCCAACCAGGACTGGATCGCCGCATCCTCGGGCACAGCGTCCGAAACCCTGCTGGCCGCCCAGACCATCCAGGCCTACACCGCCGAGGCGCGCAGCATGGTGCGCTTTGACGACGTGACCGAACAGTCCTATGTCGTGGCCCGCACCCGCATCGGCACCCGCGCGGTGATGACCGCCATCGTGATCTTCCTGATCTTTGCGGGCGTGATCGGCGTGCTGTGGGTCGGTGCCCGCGACGTCCAAGACGGGGTGATGACCGCGGGCCAGCTGGTGCAGTTCGTCATCTATGCGATCCTGGTCGCGGGCGCGGCTGGCGCCCTGTCCGAGATCTGGGGCGAACTGCAACGCGCCGCCGGGGCGACCGAACGCCTGGCCGAACTGCTGTCCGCGACGGACACGCTGACCGATCCGGCGCGCCCGGTGCCCCTGCTGCTGCCCGTGCGCGGAGAGATCGTGCTGGAGGGGGTGGCCTTCAGCTTTCCCTCGCGTCCCGACGCCCCGGCCCTGCACGGGATCGACCTGACCATCCGGCCGGGGGAGACCGTGGCGCTGGTCGGCCCGTCTGGGGCGGGCAAGACGACCGTGATCCAGCTGATCCAGCGGTTCTGGGACCCGCAATCGGGTCGCGTGACGATGGACGGCACCGACCTGCGCCAGCTGGCGCGCGTCGATCTGCGCAGCCATATCGCGCTGGTTCCCCAGGACCCGGTGATCTTTGCCGCATCCGCCGCCGACAACATCCGCCTTGGCCGCCCCGACGCGACCGACGCGCAGGTGCAGGCCGCGGCGCGCGCGGCGCATGCGCATGACTTCATCGCGGCCCTGCCGCAGGGCTATGACACCGCGTTGGGCGAACGCGGCGTGATGCTCTCCGGCGGTCAGCGCCAGCGCGTGGCCATCGCCCGCGCGATCCTGCGCGACGCGCCGGTCCTG
The DNA here is from genome assembly GCF_000967735.1 of Paracoccus sp. S4493. Classification (NCBI taxonomy): domain Bacteria; kingdom Pseudomonadati; phylum Pseudomonadota; class Alphaproteobacteria; order Rhodobacterales; family Paracoccaceae; genus Paracoccus; species Paracoccus sp. S4493. The sequence continues at coordinate 23 of NZ_JXYF01000111.1, read as the reverse complement.
CTGCTGGACGAGGCGACCAGCGC
>NZ_JXYF01000110.1:0-827 GCF_000967735.1 Paracoccus sp. S4493 | reverse complement strand
GCCGTCGATGCGGGCATCCCCGTCGTCGGATCGAACGCGCGGGTCAACAGCGACCTGCTGACCGCCTATGTCGGATCGAACGACGTCGAGGCCGGCTATCTGGAGGCCAAGGCCGTCCTGGACAAGATGGGCTGCCAGGGTGCGGTGGTCATCATCGAGGGCCCGATCGGCCAGTCCGGCGAGATCCAGCGCGGAGAGGGCAACGAGAAGGCCCTGGCCGAATGCCCCGACGTCAAGATCCTGGAACGCCAGACCGGCAACTGGTCGCGCGCCGAGGCGCAGGCCCTGATGGAGAACTGGCTGACCGCGCATGGCAACGACATCAAGGGCGTGATCGGCCAGAACGACGAGATGGCCCTGGGTGCCATCGAGGCGATCAAGGCCGCCGGCATGGACGTGGCCGATTTCGCGATCGCGGGCGTGGACGGGGTCACCGACGCGCTGAACGCGGTCAAGGCGGGCCAGATGGATTCGATCCTGCAGGACGGCGAGGCCCAGGCCCTGGGCTCGATCGACGTGGCGATCAAGGCGGTCAAGCCCGACTATGAGCCCATGTCGGCGATCTGGGAACAGTATCCCGACATGCCGTGGAACAACGGCGCGGACAAGGAATACAACGTGCCCTGGACCCCGGTGACGGCCGAGAACGTCGACGCCCTGCTGGCCACGCGCCAGTAACGACCACCCCCTTCGGCGGCACGCCTGCCGGAGGGGCCACCTGACCCACGAAAGGACTGCGGATGGCCGCTTCACTTGATTTCAGCCTGGGCGGCCGGACCGCCGTGGTGACGGGTGCCGGATCGGGCATCGGCGCCGCCGTCGCGCAG
>NZ_JXYF01000109.1:0-455 GCF_000967735.1 Paracoccus sp. S4493 | reverse complement strand
GGATGCCCGCATCGACGGCCAGCTGGACGGCGGTGGCGCCGGCCTCGACGTCCATCGGCGCAAAGACGATCGCGTCGAAGCCTTGGGTGATCATCGTCTCGAACTGGTCCTGCTGCACCAGCGCGTCATAGCGGCCGTCAAAGATGGTCAGCTCGACCATGCCGGATTCGACCGCCGGGTGCTTTTCACCCGCCGCCGACCACAGCTGCATGAACTCGGCATTCAGGCCATAGGCGGCCATGCCGATCTTGATCGGGTCGTCCTGCGCCTGCGCCGCGCCCAGACCCAGGCCAAGCGCCAATGCGCTGGCCGTCATCATCATCTTCGTCGTCATCTGGTTTCCTCCCTCGGTGACACCATGTCCCGGCACGCGCCGGATCTCAGTCTTCGGTCTTGCGGGACCGGTCCAGCATGACGGCGGCCACGATCAGCGCCCCCTTGATCACCTGCTGGTA
>NZ_JXYF01000108.1:0-14198 GCF_000967735.1 Paracoccus sp. S4493 | reverse complement strand
CCCGCGCCCGCGCGCCCTGCGCCAGGCGGCGGGCCGTGGCGTGGGCATAGGCCGCCCCCAGGGGCGCCAGCAGGCGGGCCGCGGCGGTGGGTGGGGTGCGGAACCAGAAGCCGGGGGCGCGGGTCATCGTCATGGGGCGGGGCTTTCGACAGGGTCCAAGGCGGCGATCACCCGGTCGGCGATGCGGATCGCGACATCGGCGCCGCCGGTGCTGACCATCCAGGCATTGCTGGCCAGCGTGGCGATGGTTTCCGGCTGGGTCAGTTCGGTGACGGCCTGGGCCAGGTCGTCCGCGGTGCGGACCTGACGCACCGCATGGGCGCCGGTCAGCTGCTGCCATTCGGTCGCATGGGGCCCGGCCTGCGGCCCGTGCACGATGGCCGATCCCAGGGCCGCGGGTTCGAAGGGGTGGCGCATCGCGTCGGCGTCGCCCGACAGGGTGCCGCCCATGAAGCTGACGGGCGCCAGCCGGTACCACAGGCCCATCTCGGTCGGGCCGTCGGTCAGCAGAACCTGGATCTCGTCGCCGAAATCCTCGTCCTCGCTGCGGCGGGCGACGGTCAGGCCGCAGGCCTCGATGTCGCGGGCCAGGCCGTCGATGCGCCTTGGATCATCGGGCGCGATGATCAGCAGGGCCCGGTGCGACCGGCGCAGGGCGGCCTGATGGGCGGACAGGATGGCCTGTTCCTCGGCCGGGGGCAGGCTGGCCGCGAACCAGGCGTGGCGGCCGTTCATCTGCTGGGCCATCGATGCCCGTTCGGTTTCCGAACAGCGCAGCGGTTCGCGGATCTCGGATACGGGGCCGGTCATCGCCAGATCGCTCGCGCCCAGGCCCATGCGCCGGGCCAGATCGAGGCTGGTCGCGTCGCAGACCATCACCGCCCGCATCTGCGACAGCAGCTGGCGACGCATCCGGGCATGCAGGCCCCAGCCCAGATCGCTGCCCGTCAGCCGGAATTCGGCCAGGATGACCGGGATCTGGCGCGCGACGGCGGCCGCGATCAGCGCCGGCGGCAGGTCGGTGCCCAAGAGCAGGACGGCACGCGGCCTTGCCCGGTCCAGCACCTGCGACACCAGCGCCGGGTCGTCGCCCGGATCGTCCGGTCCCTGGGCCGACAGGCGCACCAGGCGCAGGCCGGGCCGCGCACGCGACAGGCGGCCCAGGATCTGGGGTTCGGCGCGCAGGGCGTCGGCGCTGGTGTGGATGGCCAGTGCGGGGCCGGTGCCGGCGGGGATGGTGGGCAGGGCGGGGCCGTCGCCGCGGCGGCCGCGCAGATGCAGCCACAGCCCCAGCTGGCCCAGCCCGGACCCCGCCGTGGCCATCAGTCGCCCAGTTCCTCGGTCGCGCTGACGGCGCGTTCCTCGTCGCGCAGGCGGTGCAGATGGGCGATGAAATAGCGGGTATGGGCGCTGTCGACGGTGCGCTGCGCCTCGGATTTCCAGGCGGCGAAGGCGCTGTCGTAATCGGGGAAGATGCCGACCATGTGGATCTGCGAGGGGTCGCGGAACTTGGTGCTGGACGGGTCGACCAGCTCTCCTCCGAAGACAAGATGCAGACGTTGGGACATGGGACCTCCAAGGGGATGTGCAGGGATGGGAACGGCCGCGACCCTAGCGCGCGACCGCCCGGGATTGAAGCGCAAACGCGTAAAACTGGACGCGTTCGGCCTTTGCCACGCGCCCCCGCGCGCCCCTATGCTGGGGCGAGGGCAGAAGCCCGGAACCATCGCGGGGACGGGGTGTGCCCGCAGCGCGGCCGCGATCCGGCGCCTTGGCGGGCCGGTCGCGCGCCGCAACCGAAGCCGTCAGCCCCGGTCGCCCGCCAGTTCCAGGATCACCGCCCATTCCGCATCGCTGACCGGCTGCACGGACAGGCGCGAATTGTTCACCAGCACCATGTCGCCCAGCCGGGGTTCGGCCTTGGCCTCGTCCAGGCTGATCGCGCGGGGCAGCTTGCGCACCGCGCGGATGTCCACGCATTCCCATTTCGGGTCGGACGCGGTGGTGTCGGGATGGGCGAGGGCGATCACCTCGACGATGCCCACGGCCTCCTTGCCGATGTTGGAATGATAGAACAGGCCCAGTTCGCCCACCTGCATCGCGCGCATGTTGTTGCGCGCCTGATAGTTGCGCACCCCGTCCCATTGTTCCCCCGCGTCGCCCCGGGCGACCAGGTCGTCCCAGCCGAAAACGTCGGGTTCGGACTTGAACAGCCAATGCGCCATCAGCCGATGACCTTGTTCCAGGCGATCACGTCGACCGAGGCGAACAGCCCCGCCGCCTTGTAGGGATCGGCCGCGGCCCAGGCCTGCGCGGCGTCCAGATCGTCTGTGTCCAGGACGACCAGCGATCCGCACATCTGCCCGTCCTCCATCAGGGGACCGGCCATCGCCACGATGCCGCTGTCGCGGATATGGGCCAGATGGGCGTCGCGGGTGTCCAGGCGGACTTGCAGCGCACCGGGCTTGTCCCGGCAGATCACGGCGAACAGGGGCATCATTCCTCCTTCAGGGGTCGGCTCAGCAGGTGGTCCATGGCCTTTTCCACCGAAACGCGCCCCTCGGCAAGGCGGGCGACCATCGCGGCGATGGGCAGGTCCAGCCCGTCGCGCGCCGCCATCAGCGCCAAGGCGCGGGCGGTGGCGGCACCTTCGACGGTGGTCGCGCTGTCCCAGGCCGATCCCGACCCGATCGCACAGCCGAACCGGAAGTTCCGCGACCCCGCAGAGGTGCAGGTCAGCGTCAGGTCGCCTAGGCCGGACAGCCCGGTCAGCGTCTCGGGCCGCGCGCCCAGATGGATGGCCAGCCGCGTCATCTCGGCAAAGCCGCGGGTGATGATGGCGGCGCGCGCGCTGTCGCCCAAGCCCGCGCCGATCACCGTGCCCGCGGCGATGGCGATCACGTTCTTCAACGCGCCGCCCAGTTCGGCCCCGGCCACGTCCGTCGTGCGGTAAAGCCGCAGGACCGGCGTCGACAGGCGGTCCTGCAGCACCTGCGCCGCGGCTCCGTCCGCACAGGCCAGCGTCAGCGCCGTGGGCAACCCACGCGCGATGTCGGCGGCGAAGGAAGGCCCGGTCAGGACCGCCACCACCGCATCGGGCGCCGCCTGCGCGATCAGCGCCGACGGTCCGGTCAGATGGTGCAGGTCGATCCCCTTGGCGGTGCTGACCAGCGCCTTGCCCGCCAAGCGCGGGCCCTGTTCGTCCAGGAACGCCCCCAGGGCCTGCGCGGGCAGCGCCAGCAGGATCGTGTCGCAGGCCAGCGCGGCGTCCAGGTCCTGCGTCACGGTCACCGCATCGGGCATGGCCACGCCGGGCAGACGCGGGTTTTCCCCCTGCCAGTCGATGCGGCGGCCCCACAGGGTCACCGGCCCGTTGGCGGTCAGCGCCACGGCCAGCGCCGTGCCAAAGGCGCCCGCGCCCAGAATGCCGATCATGCCTTGGCCCCCCGCTTGCCGCTGCCCAGCATGGGCGCGGCGCCCTGATCCAGCGGCCAGCGTGGGCGCGCCGACAGCGTCATGTTGTCACGCTGACCCATGCGGAACCGCTCGATCCCGGCCCATGCGATCATCGCGCCGTTGTCGGTGCACAGGCGCAGGGGCGGGGCTAGGAAACGCGCGCCGGCGCGTGTCGCGACCTGTTCCAACGCCGCGCGAATCTCGCCGTTCGCGGCGACACCCCCGGCGACGGCCAGCACCGGCACCGGCGACAGCGCCAGCGCGCGGCGCGACTTTTCCGCCAGCACATCGGCGACGGCCGACTGGAAGGCCGCGCACAGGTCGCGCCGGTCGGCGGCGCGCAGGCCTCCCTGATCCGCGATCAGCGTGTCGCGGGCGCGCAGCACAGCGGTCTTCAGCCCCGAAAAGCTCATGTCGCAGCCGGGGCGGTCCAGCAGCGGGCGGGGCAGGGGGATGCGATGGGCGTCGCCGCCAGCCGCCTCGGCCTCGACATGCGGGCCGCCGGGCTGCGGCAGGGCCAGCAGTTTCGCGACCTTGTCAAAGGCCTCTCCGGGCGCGTCGTCGATGGTGCCGCCAAGGCGGGTGAAGGCGTCCGGCCCGTCCACGCGCAGGAACTGGCAATGCCCGCCCGACACCAGCAGCATCAGATAGGAATAGTCGATCCCGTCGGTCAGACGCGGGGTCAGGGCGTGGCCTGCCAGGTGGTTCACTCCCACCAGCGGCAGGCCGGTGCCCGCGGCGATGCCCTTGGCGCACATCACGCCCGCCATCACGCCGCCGATCAGGCCGGGCCCGGCGGTGACCGCGACGCCCGTCAGCGCGTCCAGACCCAGCCCGGCATCAGCCAGCGCCTGTTCGACGACCAGGTCCAGGCGTTCGGCATGCGCGCGGGCCGCGATCTCGGGCACGACGCCGCCGAAATCGGCATGCAGGTCGGACTGGCTGCTGACCACGCTGGACAGGATGCGCCGGTCGCCGGTGACCACCGCGGCGGCGGTGTCGTCGCAGCTGCTTTCGATGCCCAGAAAGATCGTCTCGGTCATGGCTCTTGCCCGGATGAGGGGGGACGCGTACCCACAGGGGCGTAACACCCGCCCGACAGGATGCCAATGCCGCCCGCGCCCCGCCCGATCCTGCTGATGACCCGCCCCGGCGACGATTCCGAGCGTACCGCCGCGCGGATCGGCGCGGATGTCATCGTGGCACCGATCCTGCAGATCGTGCCGGTGGACCATGACGGCGCAGCCTTGGCTCGGGCGCCCGGTCTGGTCTTCACCTCGGCCCATGCGGTGGCGTCCGCGGGGCCGGGGCGCGGCCGGCCCGCGATCTGCGTCGGTGAACGTACGGGCCAGGTGGCGCGCGACGCGGGATTCGCGGTGATCCAGGGGGCGGGCACCGCCGACAGCCTGGTGCCCCTGATCGCGGCCAGCCCGGTTCCGTTGGTCCATCCGCACGGGCGGCACCTGGCACAGCGGCTGGCCGTGCCGGGAATCGTCGTCTATGACCAGCGGCCCCAGCCCCTGACGGCCCGCGCCCGCGCGGCGCTGATGGGCGCGCGCCCGGTGGTGGTGCCGGTCTATTCGCCGCGATCGGCGCGGCTTCTGGCGGGGATGGCGGCGGGGGCGCGGGCGCCCCTGTGGCTGGTCGCGATCAGCGATGCCGCGGCTGCGGCCTGGACCGCGCCCGCCGCGCGCCGGGCGGTCGCCGACCAGCCGTCGGGCCGGGCGATGGATGCGGCAATCCGCGCGATGCTGGCTGCGGAACAAAGCTGAGATGGGCGGGTTGAGCGTTCAGCCCGCGCTGATTAGGCTGCGGCCGGCGCATGTGCCGCGCGACCGCCATCCATACGGGCACAAGACGGGGACAGGGACGTGAAGACACCGAAAGACACCATCAGCGGGGACAAGTCCCCGGCCAACGAATCCACTACCGGACCCGAGATCCGCAAGATCCCTGCCCATGTCGGCGTGATCGACCACGCGCCCGTGGGCGCAGGCACCCCCGCGCAGGCGGGCCTGCCCGGAGAGGTTCGCCCCGCGTCGTCGGCCTTGGTGGGCGACGGCACCGACACCATGCCCGCGGCGGAGAAGAAGCCCGCGCCCGGCACGCGCGCGAAGGCTGCGCCGAAGGACACCCCCTTCGCCCCGACATCCGATCAGCCCAAATCCGATCAGCCCAAGACCGACAGCGTGCCCCCGCACACGACGCCCGCGAAAGCGGCGGCGCCGGTGCGCAAGACCGGCTTCTGGCCCGTGGTCCTGGGCGGCGTCGTCGCGGCCGGGCTGGGGTCCGCCGCCACGATCTATGCGCTGCCGCATCTGCCCGCGGGTTGGCTGCCTGCCGCGCCGATGGCGCAGCAGGGTGACGATCAGGCGATGATCGACGCAGCCTCGCAGGCCGGACGCGAGGCCGCCGAACAGGCGATCGCCGCGGCCCCGGCCGCCGGTGGCGTGCCCGACGATCTGATGCCCCGCATCGAGGCGCTGGAGGAGCAGGTCGCGGCCCTTGGTCAGCCCGCCCCCGAATCGGATGTCCCGCAGGCCGTCGGCGACGCGACGCCGGCTGCTGGCACGGAGGAGCTTGCCGCCCTGCGCGACCGTCTGGACGAACAGCAGGCCCGCCTGGACGAACTGGCGGCGCGCCCAGCCTTCGACCCCGAGGCCGCGGCCGAACTGCAGCAGCAGATCGAGGCAGCCGCCGCCGACGCGCAATCCAGCTTGGACCAGACCCGCGCCCAAGCCGAGGAGCTGCAGAGTGCCGCCACCGAAAGCACCCGCCGGGCCGAGGCCGTGGCCGCCATCGCCGCGCTGCAGACCGCGCTGGACGCGGGCGTGACGCCCGACCAGGCCCGCGAGGCTTTGGAAGGTGCGGGGCTGGACACGCCCGAAGCGCTGCAGGCGCAGGTGCCCAGCCTGACCGAACTGCAGGCCGATTTCCCCGAGGCCGCGCGTGCCGCGCTGCGCGCCAGCCTGCGCGACACCAGCGCCAGCGGCGAGGGGAACCTGCTGACCAACTTCCTGCGCGCCCAGACGGGCGCCCGGTCGGTCGAACCGCGCGAGGGCGACGATGCCGACGCGATCCTGTCGCGGGCCGATGCCGACGTGCAGGCGGGCCGGATCGACGCCGCGCTGACGCAGATGCAGGCCCTGCCGGAGCCCGCCACGGCAGCTCCCGCGATGGCCGACTGGCTGTCCCGCGCAACCGCCTATTCCCAGGCACGGGCGGCATTGTCCGACCTGTCCTCGGGCACGAACTGAGGGCCGCCCGATGCTGTTGTCACTGCTGAAAATCTTGTTCTTTTTTGCCGTCGTCCTGGCCTTGGCCCTGGGGGCGGTCCAACTGTCCGAAACCGGGCAGGTGCTGCGCATCGAATATGGCGGCATCGAATACGCTTTATCGCCGCTGAAGGCGCTGGTGGCGCTGTTCGTCCTGATGATCGCCGCCTGGCTGATCTTCAAGCTGCTGGGGCTGGCACTGGCCGTCCTGCGGTTCCTGGTGGGCGACGAGACCGCCATCAACCGCCATTTCGCCCGCTCGCGCGAGCGCAAGGGCTATGCCGCCTTTGGCGAGGGCATGCTGGCCGTCGCCTCGGGCGAGGGGAAGCTGGCACAGGACAAGGCCGCGAAGGCCGCGAAGTACCTGAACCAGCCGCATCTGACGAACCTTCTGGCCGCGCAGGCGGCCGAGACGTCGGGCGACACCGGCAAGGCCATCGGCATCTATCGCACGCTGCTGGACGACGACCGCACCCGCTTTGTGGGCATCCGCGGGCTGATGCGCCAGAAGCTGGCGGAGGGTGACACCCACAAGGCGCTGCTGCTGGCGCAGAAGGCCTATGCGCTGAAGCCGCGCCACAAGGAGGTTCAGGACACCCTGCTGGACCTGCAGACCCGGGAACAGGACTGGAAAGGTGCCCGCCAGACCCTGAAGGACAAGCGCACGCAGGGCGACCTGCCCAAGGACGTGGCACTGCGCCGCGATGCCGTCCTAGCCCTGCAGGAGGCCAGCGACGTGCTGGCACACGGCAATTCCATCAGCGCGCGCGAGGCGGCGATCTCGGCCGCCAAGGCGTCGCCGGACCTGGTCCCCGCCGCCGTTCTGGCCGCGCGCAGCTATGTCGCGCAGAAGGATTACCGCAACGCCTCGCGGATCCTGGAGAAGACCTGGTCAGTGCGTCCGCATCCCGACGTCGCGGCCGCCTATGCCGAGATCGTCCCGGACGAGACCCCGGCCGCCCGCCTGCGCCGCTTTGACGCGCTGATCAAGAAGAACGCCGATCACGAGGAAACCCGCCTGCTGAAGGCCGAACTGCTGCTGGCCGCAGAGGACTTTCCCGGCGCGCGCCGCGCCTTGGGTGATCTGGCGGAAAAGCATCCGACCGTGCGGACCCTGTCCATCATGGCTGCCGTCGAACGCGGCGAGGGTGCCGACGACAGCGTCGTGCGTGGCTGGCTGACGCGTGCCCTGTCGGCATCGCGTGGACCCCAGTGGTGCTGCGACAAGTGCCACAATGTCATGCAGGCCTGGGCCCCGGTCTGCGACAGCTGTGGCGGCTTTGACACGCTGACCTGGCGCGAACCCGAGACGCGGCACAGCACGACATCGGCCACGGGCGCCGAGATGCTGCCGCTGCTGGTCGGTGCGCCCAAGCCCGCGGATGACGTGCCGGACCTGACCGAACCCGTGCAGCCGCACCCGCCCGGCCCGGCAGAGCCCGAAGGCAAGCCCGCCCCGCGTCGGGTCGAGCAGGCGGTCGTCGCCCCCGGCATGGTCCCGCGCGAAAGCGACTATCGGGTCATCGACGAGCCGTCCTCGACCGTGACCACGCCGGAGCCCGTGCTGGTCACCGAACCGGAGCCCATGCCACAGCCCGCGCCGCTGCCCGAACCGGAGCAGGCTGCCACCCCGGCCGCGGAACCGGTCATGGTCCGCCCCGATGTCGAACCGACGGATGCGGCGGACTGGACGGACACCCGCGCACGGCGCTGACCCGGTGATGCGAATTTTTCGCAGCTGACCCCTTTTCGTCATGGCGCGAAGATGCTATCCGCGCGCCATGACCAGAATGCCGCAGTAGCTCAGCTGGTAGAGCACATCATTCGTAATGATGGGGTCGGGGGTTCGAGTCCCTTCTGCGGCACCATGATCCGACAGTCAAAGGCCGCCCTTCGGGGCGGCCTTTGCCGTTCTAGAGCGGCAGGGCAGGGGTGCGCCCACTGTCCTCCAGGTCCCAGGCCGCCTGCCATGCGCCCTTGCGGCGGTCCAGCACCAGAAAGTTGCGCTGCGCGATGTAGCGGTGGCGCTGTCCGGGCAGTGGCCGGATGCGGATCGGATGTTCCGGCAGCGGGTCCTCTCCCAGCCAAGCCAATGCGCCCAGGAAACGGGCCCAGCCCTTTGGCGGCGCACGATGCGCGATGCCCGACGCCACAAGCTGATGCAGGTGCAGCCCGCCGCCCAGGTCCATCTCGGCCCGCGTGGCCAGGTGGATCTCGCCCGACAGGGCGGTCACGTCATGGCCGTCGCGGCGCGCCATGTCGCGCACCAGACGCAGGATGCGGCGCCATTCGTCGCGATGGGTGCGGCTTTGCCACTGGTCGCGCAGGTCGTCCTCGTATTTCTGCATCCGCGGAATGGCCACCATCAGCGATTCCAGGATCGACATGCGCGGCCCCAGCAACGGCACGCTGGACATCAGCATGGTGCGGCCCTGCGTCTGGCGACGCGCCTCCGCGTCCATCATCTGCCAGCCGCCCGGCCCCATGATGTCGCGCCGCGTGCGTTCGGACCGCATGTCGGGCGCCAGCAGCCGCAGGCCGGGCGCGTTGATCACCCAGCCCAGATGCCCGCCCTGCGGGTCGGCGAAGCGGGCGGGCAGATCGCCCGCCACGGTGCCGTGCTGGAACAGAAGGAAGCTGTCGCGCGCGGCGGCGAACAGCGCCTGTCCCACCGCCGATTCGGTGCGCGACCGGGGAAGCGAGCCCCACCCGTCGCAGATGTCGTGATCGTCCCACTGCATCAGCGACGGCACCCGCGCGGCAAGCCAAGCCAGTTCGGGCGCACCATAAAGCGCGGCATAGCGGTCGAAGAACCGCTGGCGCAGATGCGCGCGCAGCCCGTCCAGCGCTTGGGGCGACTGACTGTCGGGCACGCGGTCGGGCCAGTCGTCGCTGAGCGGGTGGCCCTCGGTGACCTCGTCGGCATAGACCTGATCGCCACCATGCAGCAGCAGCGCGAAGGGCGCGCGGCGGTGGTCGTCGCGCAGGCGCGCCCACATGGCGTTGCGCTCGGACCCCTCGCGGTCCATGTCGCCGACCTCCTCGCCGTTGCACGAGACATAGGCCAGCCGCAGATCCCCGGTCAGATCGCCCGCGACCTCGAACCGCTGGCCATCCCAGTCATAGGTCGAGGCCCGGTCCGCCGGCAGCGCGAATCGCGCCCGCCAGACGGTGGCGCCGTCATAGCGGGCCAGCGCCACAGGCGCGACCGGACCTGAGGGCGCGGCGACCGGGGCCGGGGGCTGATCGCCCGGCATGATGAACAGGGCCGACAGCGACATCCGCCCCGGGGCGACGTCGTCAAGCAGCAGGATCGGGCCGATGGGGCGGGTGATCTGGATGGACATGCCGATCAGCTAAGGCGGAACCTGCGGCTTCGCAATTCGCGATCGTGCCGCAGGCGATCACATCAGGCGGCGTCCTGCCGGGGTGCCGCGCGACACAGCATGCCGAACAGGTCGCGCGGGTCGTCGGGATCGGCGATCATGTCCAGGTCTAGGAACAGCCCGGTGCCCTGCAGGCGCTTGTGGATGTGGCGCAGGGCGCTGAAATCCTCGATCGCGAATCCCACGCTGTCGAACAGGGTGACCTGGTCGGCGCGGGTGCGGCCGGGCACGTGGCCCGCGATGACCTGCCACAGTTCGGTCACGGGATGGTCGGGGTCCAGCTGCTGGATCTCTCCCTCGACGCGGGTCTGGGGCGGGTATTCGACAAAGATGCCCGCGCGCAGCAGGATGTCGCGGTGCAGTTCGGTCTTGCCGGGGCAATCGCCGCCGACCGCGTTCAGATGCACGCCCGCGCCCACCATGTTGTCCGACAGGATGGTGGCATATTGCTTGTCCGCGGTGCAGGTCGTCACGATCTGCGCGCCCAGGATCGCCTCCTCGGCACTGGCACAGGGGACGACGCGCAGCCCGCGCCCGGCCAGGTTCGCCGCGCATTTCGCGGTGGCGGCAGGATCGATGTCGTAGAGGCGCACCTCGGTGATGCCGCAGATCGCCTTGAAGGCCAGGGCCTGGAACTCGGCCTGCGCGCCGTTCCCGATCATCGCCATCACCCGCGAATCGCGCGGGGCCAGCCAGCGGGCGGCCATGGCGCTGGTCGCGGCGGTGCGCAGCGCGGTCAGGATGGTCATCTCGGACAGCAGCAGCGGATAGCCGGTCGCGACATCGGCCAGCACGCCGAAGGCGGTGACCGTCTGCAGCCCCTGGCGCATGTTGCCGGGATGGCCGTTCACGTATTTGAACCCGTAATGCTGTCCGTCCGACGTCGGCATCAACTCGATCACGCCGATGTCGGAATGGCTGGCGACGCGGGGGGTCTTGTCGAAATCGGGCCAGCGGCGGAAGTCGGCCTCGATCGCGTCGGCCAGTTCGACCAGCAGCGGCTCGATGCCCACGTGATGGACCAGCTGCATCATGTGATCGACGCTGACAAAGGGAACAAGCGCCTGGCGCGAGGGCGGGGTCATCGGTCTTCTCCTGCAGGGTTTTGTCCATGATGCTGCGCGATATGGGTCGGTTTCAAGTGGACAGGCAGCAGGAATGGCGGGATCATTGCCCATATTGGCGGGGAATGGTACCATTATGGACGACCTGGATCAGGCGCTGATCGCGCAGCTGCGCCGCGACGGGCGCGCTTCTGTGCTGCACCTGGCGGACAGGCTGGGTGTCAGCCGCGCGACCGTCCGCCTGCGCCTGGCCCGGCTGCTGGAGCGGCAGGAGATCCTGGGCTTCACCGCCATCACCCGCGCCGATGCGCAGGATGCGCCGGTCCGCGGCCTGATGCTGATCGGGATCGAGGGACGGGGCGCAGACCGCATCATGGCCCGCCTGACCGCAATGGCGCAGGTGACGGCGGTGCATTCGACGAATGGGCGGTGGGATCTGATCGTGGACCTGGCGGCGGGGTCGCTGTCGGAACTGGACGACGTCCTGCGCCGCATCCGCGACCTGGACGGCGTCATGACATCAGAGACGAACCTGATCCTGTCCACCCGCCGCGCAGGCACCCGCTAGACCAGCGCGCGATACAGGTCCAGCATCCGTATCAGCGCCCTGTCGAACCCCTCCGGATCGGGCGCAGCCGCATCCCAACTGCGCGACAGGACGCAGCCCGCCTGATAGCCCTGCGGCAGCGTCGCGTCCGACCCCAATGCGATGGGCCCGGTGTGAAAGCCGTGCCCCGGCAGGCCGTCCCGCGTGCGTGCCGCCCGGTCGCGCAGATGGCGCAAGCCCGCGTCGTGGCCATGCTCGCGCAGCGCGTCCGCCGCGCCATGCTGCAGCGACAGCACGATCCGTTCGTCCGGGGCGTTCACGAAGCAGGCGACGTAAAGCCCGTGGCGCATGCTGCGCGTCACATGCGGCGCGAACCACGCGACCCAAGGCACCGCCGCCCAACCCGGCGCACCGGTGCTGGCCCGCACCAGCAGGCGTTCGGGACGCCCGGCCACCGCCGCCCGCGCCAGCGCCGCCACGTCGCGGCGAAAGAACCCGGCCAGCGGATGCCCGGCCACCGGTTCGACCCGCGCGAACGCATACCGCCGCGCCGTCAGGGACAGCGCGGCGGCAAGCCGGTCGGGCAGGGGGGCGGTCAGACCAGCCGCCCTTCCTCCATCGCCGCGCGGACGAAGCCTGCGAACAGGGGCGCGGGTTCGAAGGGCTTGGATTTCAGCTCGGGGTGGGACTGCACGCCGATGAACCACGGGTGGTCGGCATATTCCACGACCTCGGGCAGCTTGCCGTCGGGCGACATGCCCGAAAAGCGCAGGCCCGCGGCCTCCAACTGCGCGCGATAGGTCGCGTCGACCTCATAGCGGTGGCGGTGGCGATCCTCGATCTCGGTCGCGCCGCCATAGACGTCCGAAATCCGCGACCCCTGGGACAGGACGGCGGTGTAGGAGCCGAGGCGCATGGTGCCGCCCTTGTCGTCGCCGACCTTGCGGCTGACGGTATAGTTCCCCTGCACCCATTCCTTGAGGTGATAGACGACCGGGGTGAACCGCGTCTGCCCGGCCTCGTGGTCGAACTCCTCGGAACCCGCGTCGGGCATGTCGGCCAGGTTCCTCGCGGCCTCGATCACGGCCATCTGCATCCCCAGGCAGATCCCCAGATAGGGCACCTTCTTCTCGCGGGCATAGCGGGCGGCCGCGACCATCCCCTCGGTGCCGCGCTCGCCGAAGCCGCCCGGAACGATGATGCCGTGATAGCCGTCCAGAAGATGCGCGCCCTCGCCCTCCAGCTTTTCGCTGTCGACCCAGTCGGCCTTGACGCGGACCTTGTTGGCCATGCCGCCATGGGTCAGCGCCTCGGCGATGGATTTGTAGGCGTCCTCCAGTTGGGTGTACTTGCCGACGATGGCGATGTTCACCTGCCCCTCGGCATGCTCCAGCCGGTCCATCACGTCTTCCCACCGCGACAGGTCGGGACGCGGCGCGGGGCTGATCTGGAAGGCGTCCAGCACCGCGCGGTCCAGACCCGCGCGATGATAGGCCAGGGGCGCCTGATAGATGGTCTTGAGGTCATAGGCCGGGATGACCGCATCGGGACGCACGTTGCAGAACAGCGCGATCTTGGCGCGTTCCTTTTCCGGGATCGGGTGTTCCGAGCGGCAGACCAGCACGTCGGGGGCCAGGCCGATGGACTGCAGCTCCTTGACGCTGTGCTGGGTCGGCTTGGTCTTCAGCTCTCCGCTGGCGGCCAGATAGGGCAGCAGGGTCAGGTGCATCAGGATGCACTCGCCGCGCGGCCGCTCGTGGATGAACTGGCGGATTGCCTCGAAGAAGGGCAGGCCCTCGATGTCGCCGACCGTGCCGCCGATCTCGCACAGCATGAAATCGACCTCGTCGTCGCCGATCGCAAGGAAGTCCTTGATCTCGTTGGTGACATGCGGGATCACCTGGATGGTCTTGCCCAGGTATTCGCCCCGGCGTTCCTTCTCCAGCACGTTGGAATAGACGCGCCCGCTGCTGATGCTGTCGGTGCGGCGCGCGGCGACGCCGGTGAATCGTTCGTAATGGCCCAGGTCCAGGTCGGTCTCGGCCCCGTCATCGGTGACGAAGACCTCGCCATGCTCGAACGGGCTCATCGTGCCGGGGTCGACGTTCAGATACGGGTCCAGCTTGCGCAGCCGGACGGTGAACCCCCGCGCCTGCAGCAGCGCCCCCAACGCCGCCGAAGCCAGCCCCTTGCCAAGCGAGGATACGACGCCGCCGGTGATGAAGATGTAACGCGCCATGAGGCCCCCGTGATGTACAATTCTGTCTTAGCGGGCCGTCCGAATGACGACGATCACGGGACCCACGAAATAACCGATTCGCCCCGTGGCCGCAACGGACCGCAAGTGGAAGGGGGGCGCCTGGCGCCCCCCGCAGTGGTGTCTGTCGTCAGTTCGCCGGTGCGGGCGCGGTGTCCGGGGTGGCGGGTTCCGCCGCGGCGTCGGGCGCCGCCGCCGGGGCCGTCGCGGCCG
>NZ_JXYF01000107.1:0-15377 GCF_000967735.1 Paracoccus sp. S4493 | reverse complement strand
TTACTTGGGGAATGTGGGCTTACAGGAACCAGCGCCAAAATATGGGTTCTCGATCTTGATTTTGAAGAAAGCTTCTATACTTGGTTTTCCACAGTTATGTTAAGCGCAGCGGCCTTCATATGCTTCTTTCTTTCTTTGAAAGATCATGGGCAAACAAAAAACGTCAAAACGCAATGGAGAATACTTGGCTCGCTTTTTTTCTTACTTTCTGCAGATGAAATGCTCTCGTTTCATGAGAGAGTCTCAGGCATGCTCAGCACCTCCTTCTCAACCTCTGGAATTTTTGAATTTGCTTGGGTAATTCCAGCGCTTATTATCATTCCAATATTTTTCTTCCTATTCTTTCCGTTTATACGCCACCTCCACACCCACGTATCTTATACCATTATAATCGCGGGATCCATTTTTGTCTTCGGTGCCGTTGGCATGGAAATGATTGCTGGGATTTTCATATCAGAAAATAGCTCCCAGGATGATGTCTTCACATCTCCAATATATCGTTTTCTTGTTAATATAGAAGAAGGATTGGAGGTTCTGGGAGTTATTATCTTTATCAAAGCGCTTTTGATGCAAGCAGAAATTTATTTTCCCGAAATACAAAAAGGGAAGGAGCCATAGTCCCTTAATATCGCTTCTTAACTTTATAGATATAAAAGTAAATTAAGAACTTAGTGGTGCAGCGTTGCTATCTCTGTTATTAAAGCTCACCAAATGGAAAATGTTATGCCCTTAGTGTTAGTTCGAACCCCTACTTACCGTCGCCCTTCTCAGCTAAAGCGAGCTCTAGCTTGCTTGCAGGCACAAACACATCAAGAGTGGATATGTGAGGTTCGTGACGATTGCCCCGACAACTCCGCACGTCATGTTGTTGAGGAAATGTGCGATCCTCGTATCCGATACATTGGCAACTCACCACAGCAGTTTTTGGTTGCCAATCTGGACGCATGCTTCCGGCGTGATAACCCATACTCAGCCGATTATTTTTTTATGCTTGAAGACGATAATCAGGTTAGACCGGAATTCATGGAACGAGGAATAGGCATCCTTGAGAAGAATGGCGCATCTATATGTCAGATCAACCAAGTTATCGAAAATGCTTCAGAACAGCATTTAAGTAAATTTGGGCTGCTTGATGGGACGTTCGACGAGCGGATATATCAGCCTGAAGAGTTTCATTTGGCACTTTTTGGCGGCATAGGAATTTCTAACGGCGGAGTATTCTGGTCCAAAAACATCAAGAGAGAACTATCTTTCAGAACAGATACGATACCTGCTCTTGATGAATACATCAGAACTTGCCTAGTGGCAGAACCAATTTACATATGCCTTGAAAAACTGGCAGTTTGGTCCCAGAATGAAAATAAGACCACAAGAAACTTAGGATTTGAACGAGGCTGGTTGCGTCGTGAAATTGACTTGAAAGCGTCAATTCGATTCATTCGAAGAAAAGTATGGAAAGAAACACCAAGGAATCTCAAGGAAAACTTTATCAAAGGTGATATTTTGCGAATACCTACAGAAATAAGAATGCTTGCACTTTATAAGGCGGGTGTGAAACCGTATGATACATCGGCAAGCCTCAAAGGCAGAGCCAAGCAGATGGTCATAAGGAGTTTGGGTCGGGTCCACCCGTCTGTTACAAGCCTCTAGATTCGTGTAATTTATAATTTAATTTAATTACAGATAAATTTTAATCTTCTAAACTTCTGAAATCACATGCGGACTATAATCATGCCTCCTTCTGCCATCCTGAAGACTTTAAATTCCAATTCTGCTCAGGATAGCTTAGGCTATGCACGAACGGTTGCTGTGATCATTCCTTTTTATCAGAAAAAGAGCAGTATTCTGAAACGAGCAATGATTAGCGTTCTAGCTCAGCGGCTACCCGTAAATACTAACTTACATGTGTTTATCATTGACGATAGCTCTCCTGTGTCTGCTGAGCATGATTTAGCCAATCTTCCTCTACAAGATAATATCTCTTGGTCTGTTCATCACCAACCCAATGCTGGACCAGGTGCAGCACGCAACAGGGGATTGGATTTAGCGGATACCGCCGCTGTAGATTTTGTGGCTTTCTTGGATTCGGATGACGAGTGGCTGCCACAGCATCTGCATGATGCGATAGATGCATTGGATCAGGGATACGGCTTTTACTTTTGTGATCATACACGCAATGAGCATGGCAGTGGCCATGCCGTCATTGATGCGCTTAAGGAAAAGGGCACCCGCCTGAGGCAGAAGGCCAAAGTTTTGAGCGAGCAAGGGCCAGTTTTCGGGTTTTCTCCTAAAGCTCTATCTGCAGAAATGATTACTGAATATCTTTGTCAAACGTCGTGCATAGTTATGCGGGCGGAAGTGAGCAAAGGACATCGTTTCGATAGTGATCTTCGAGTTGCAGGCGAAGACCATCTGTATTGGATTACCTTGGCAATTCATGATGTACCAATGGTCGCATCTTGGCGCAGCAACGTAATTTGCGGGGAGGGACTCAACATTTACTTTTCGGCATTCGACTGGAGCAATCCCGCGTCGATCGATCGTCTTGGACACCTGCTTCTGATGTCAGAGAAGCTCAAAGCCATGCCTGAAGCGGTCGGAGCGGCAAAGGAGGCTATAGAAGCTAATTGCATAAGAAAGCGTCGCGGTTATGGATTCTTGTTTACTCGCGCCTTGTTAAAAGGATGGCGACCGAACCTTACAACATTGAAAAAAATTCAGCGCTACGATCCACTTATTTCTCTAAGAATACCGTTTTCATTCTTCAGCGTTTTACTTAACAGAAAAAAATCCCGGGACTGGTAATAGATAGCTAATTTTAATAGTATAAAATTTATAATTATTGATAATCCGCTATTTTTAGAGGCTCCAATATTAATTTTATTTCCTTCTGGAAATCAAAAACCCAAGTGAAACTCGTTGCCGTGAGTGCTTTGTGCAGAAAGCACCCTCATGAATTCCTCAATATAAAATTGCGTGCGCCTATCATTCTACTTTTCATGATAAGATTATTTAGCCACTCGCGTGGGTTCTTACCCATGCCGCGCTTAACACGATAAGATACATTTTCCGTAATCGAGTGACGCCATATCCACACTGGCACGCCCAATATTCTGCGTCCCCCCGGCGGTATTGATGGTCCCATGATCGGCGCGCCATCCATCATGCTCATATAGGCCCAAGTCTCGCCAACTGATTGGAAATACACCGCAACATAGTCGAAGCTCATCCGGCTTGCCGGGATCAGATGGCGAACCCGACTGGACGGAATCCAGTAATGAGCGCCACCCAAGGCAGCGATTGCAACCAGAACCGTAGTCTCCTCGCCAAGCCGCTTCTGGTTCGGGCTGACACCAAGCTTCGGATCGTAAAGGCATTGACGCTGCTCGGCGGCACGCACGGCGAAATTTGCCCCGTACGGAAACAGGCTCAACTCGGCTTCCATGCGACGCTCTTCCGGACCGTGATCGCGTTTGGCCAACAGGTCGACCAACAGATCCGCGTTGTCGATCATCCAGTCCGGCGGTGTCGCCTCGTACACCGGTTCGACCACCCCGCCGAAAATCGTTCCGTCAGGATAGCGGTGAAACGCACGGGCATAAGCCTCCAGCCAGCCTGGATCCAATTCCACGTCGTCATCCGTCCAGCAGATATAGTCGCCTTTCGCCGCAGCCACGCCAGCGTTGCGTGCATTCGACAGCCCTGCCTCGGGTTGCCATACGCGACGCAAGGGCAAACGGTCGGAAAATGCCTCGATCACTGCAGGCGTATCGTCGGTACTGCCGTTATCAACGACAATCATTTCCCAGGTCGCATTGTCGGGCTGGCGAAGGGCAACGAAGCTGTCCAGCACATGATGCAGTTGCCGGGCACGATTTCGGGTGCACATGATGACGGTTATCAGCATCTTTGAATATTCCCTTCACGCATCGCGCCCAAAGTGCGCGTCACCGGACGAAAAGCCTTTGCCGGAACTCTGTCCAGCACCCAAGAGAGCATCGGGCTTATGGTGCAATCCTCGGCGGTCGGCTTATGCATCACATCAGTCCTATGACCCGGTGACGCGTTATCGATCAACAGCCCTGTCCTTCGGTGCCAGTAAACAGCCTGGACCGGGCGGACCATTGTCCGGTCTGCAAGTTGCAACAAGGCTGCCCGATCAGATTCTGTCAGACCCAACGAATGCATCAGCTTTGGACAGTCCCGGCTCTTTCCAACCAAGCCTGAGCGCAGGCCACCGCCTCGGGCAACGTTTTCGCCTGATAGCTGTCAGACCAGCGGGTGGAGAACGCTGCAGAGAACCGTGAGATCTTGCCGTAGTGGTTGTCCAAGAAGCAATGCGGCAGCCCAAGAAGCGTGCTCAGGATATGCACATGCAGCCGGTCGGTAATCACGAACCGGGCACGCGACAGCTGCTTCAGTCCGCGCGTCACCCGGCGTTCGGCGAGTTGGTTGTAATAGTAGTTTCGCCGCGCAATGCGGGACATCCGCGCGGGAGACAGGCTCATCACCGCCTTGATCCGGCTGTCGCGTAGCACATCGCGCTCAAGGTTCGGCGTATCATCCAGCCAGTCGGCCTGCTCCCAGCCCTTGGGCCAGTCTTGTGACAGATGGCCTACGCCTTCCTTGTCCGTGCGCATCAAGAGAAGCACATTCAGATCAGGGGTACCGACCCGCTGCAGCGGTCCCATCGCAAAGGCCATGTCCGGACACAGCGTCACCTCGCAATCAAAGGCTTGTGTCGCTAGGGCATGGCTTTCATGGTCGCGCACCAGAAGCCGCAGGGACTTGGCAGCCCTCAGGTTTCGCGCGGTCTTGGCGATATTTGCAGGGTTGTCATAGTGGATTGATTGCGGAAACGAGATGATCGTGCTGTCCGGATTGGCCGCGATGATCGCTTCGCGGAAATCGTTGTTCTCTGTCCAGATATCACCGAAGTTTCCGCCGCCGTGCAGCAGCACCGTCTTGCCCGCAAGGTCACGGTTCACCTGATCCAGAGGGTCACGGTGATCGGTGATCATTGCAGGATCAGAGCCTAGATTTTTCCGCAGCCAAGCAATCTCGCCCGCCCAGATCGCGCTGTCGCCCACGTTGCCATGATCTGGCATGTCCATCAGCCCATAGGGTCCGGCACGCAACGCAGGCAGGCTAGGGGCTAGGACTTGGTCGATCAGTCCCTGCAGTCGAGAGATCACCTGAAGATGAGTCTGCGCTGTTGCCGGCGCAACGGTTGCCGTGGGCGTCAGAGAGGTCATTCCGCGGGTTCCTTTTTGCGGCGCATCGAGAGAAGGGTTGTGACCATGTCGCGCACCTGCGACCGGGCCAGAAGAACGACAAGGGCTGTGTAGACCACCACCCCAAGGCCGACCGCAAGCAGCGTCGGCGTCCAACCGGTGCCGTAACGTGCTACCAGCCACGGCAGGGAGAAATGCACCGCGATCGCCATCGCCATCGCACATCCCAACGGCAGTACCATCGCGGCCCAGGTATCCCCCATCCGGATGCCGAGATGACGGGCCAGCATGTATTGCTGCAGCGGCATGGTGACATAGGCGCGCAGGACATAAGCGGCCGCCACGGCGACCAGACCAAAGCGCACGGCGATCCAGGTGAACAGGATCGTGGTCAGCAGCTGCACCACCGCCACCTTGAGGACAGCACCAGCCTGATTGGATGCGGTCAGCACCGGCCCGGCGAAGAAGTTGAACACAAACGGGATCGCCATCAGCGACAGCATCTGCGTCACCGGAATCGCTTCGCTCCAGTTGTCGCCGAAGATCAGGGGCATCAACAGCACCGCCGTGGCTCCGAACCCCAGGATCATCGGAAAGACCAGAAACGAGGCATAGCTGATCATCCGGCCATAGGCGTAACGCAGCCGATCCGGCTCGTCCTGCATGCGCGAGAACGACACCAGGGACACGCTGCCGATCGGGCCCAACAGCATGTTGGCGATCAGCTCGATCATGCGCCAAGCGATGCGATAGATCCCCACCGCGGCGGGGCCGTAGAAACTGCCGATGAAGAGATCCTGCACTCGGACAAGCATCATCCAGACCAGTTGCGTCACCGCAAGGCTTGCGCCGAAGGCGGCGATCGACCGGACCACAGAGGTGTCGAACTGCAGCGATGGCCGCCACCGGATCACCACCCAGGCAAAGGCCACAGACACAATGGCACCGACAAAGGCCTGCGCGACCAGCGACCAGATCCCAAAGCCGTTCAGGGCCAATGCCACGGCGATCACGCCAGATGACAGTCCGGCCAGCATGGCCTGCAAGGTCAGCTGGGCATAGCGGAACTCGCGTGCCAAAAGCGCGCCATGTACCGCCCCAAGGCTGCCCAATGGCAAGGTCAGGGCCAGCGCGTAAATGATGTAGAGGCTGTCGGCATTTCCAAGGAAATCCGCATAGAACGGTGCCGCGATCGCGATGAGCGCTGCAAATCCCAAAGAAAGACCAAGGTTCAGCCAGAAGACCGTGCTGAGAAACCGATTGTCCGGCTCTTGCGCACGGATCACCGCGTCCCCAAGACCGCCCGAGGACACCACACGGCCCACCTCGACCAGGATGCTGGCCAGCGCGAATAGACCGAAATCCTGCGGTGCAAGAATCCGAGCCAGAACGATGAACAGGACAAGCGTGACCGCACTGCTCCACCCGGCGCGGGCGATGGACCAAAGCATGCCGCCCACGGTCTTGCGTTTCAAATCAGTCATATTAGACTAGAACTCGGGTTTTTTCGACTTAGAGAAGCGCGCATTTCAGCATAAAGCAGTCAGACGTCGCAAACGAACGCGCGCCCAGCTTTGCTGCACCGCGGCAAGAATATCGCATAGCAAACCTGCGAATACCAGTGCCGCGGTGAAGCATGCCTAATATCCGAATTTCAGGATGAAATCAGCTTATTAAAGTCGCCTTAAAAGAGTGCTGGTGAGGGATTTGTCGTAATCGATAGTAATCTGACTTCAGTCGGGTGATGCCGCGGCAGGCAACGTCTTTGCAGATCGACTGATAGAGATCATGCTCCATCACCCCTTATGATCATGACGTGGCATTCCCATTGACCTGAAGCCTGTCATAACAATGTCTTCGGACCGTGAAGTTGGCGATCGACCGGCCCATCACCCAGATAAAGCGCGGCTGATGCCCACCGACATGGCCGCCTGATCGTAATCGGCCACTGCGCATATGGCACGGCCCTGCTTGGTTTATGTGAATGCCCTCAGCGCCATCATCAGGATTGCCGCGATCAGTGTGACCCGCAGGTTCAGCAGGTCGCTTTCAAGATTCGATGCATGGCATGTTCGAAGATGAAAAATGAACCCTGCCGCTTTTTCAGGCAAATTGCCCCGCATTGCTGGCTGATGGCAAATTTCCGCTAACCTGGTTTTATTATAAATCCAATATATTTATTAACCGGATTTGTTTTCGTACCGGTTTTTATAGAGCGCCCAAGCCTCCTCCAGAATGACGCCTTGCTGCACGCCACGGCGGCGGGCCTCGGCGGCGATCTCATCGGCGACGGGCGGCAGAACCTTGGCATGAACCTGCCCGGTGCGAGGACTGGGTTTGCGACCGCGCCGTTTGCCCGGCTCGCGGTCGACGAAGCCCAACTCCTCACCCGCCCGGTCTGCACGTTCCACCGCAGCGGGGCTGCGATCCTTTTCACGCGACCGCAGACGACCCAGGTCGATGCTGAAGGGTTTGTCGCCCATCACTGCTCCTCCGCCGCAAGACGTGCATAGACCGCGCGGGCAAAGCCCTCAGCGTTCTCGATCGCGGCTGCCATGTTGCCCTGGGCGGGCATGGTTCTCAGATCACCTCCGAACTCGAACAGGGCCGAGAATGCGGTCCGCTCCATCAGCGCCGGTTCGATCAGGTCGACGCCCTGATCGCGCAAAGATGATTCGATGCCGCTGTGCTGACGCGACCGCACCGCGCGCGTCATGGTGAAGACCACGGCATGCGGGATGGCCCGGTCCAACGCCTCCTCCTCCTCATGGATGAGTTGCAGGGCCCGCACGCCTACCGTCGCGTCCAAGGTGGTGGCGCGCATCGGCGTGATGACAAGATCGGCCTGCGAGATCGCCCGGCTGACCAGTCGTGATGCGATCCCCTCCAAGTCGACGATGACGATCTCGCCGTCCTGATCGTGACGCTTGATGGTACGGACCAGCTCGCCCTCGCTCACGTCGGACAGGACGCGGATGCGCGGCGGCAATGCTCCGCGCCCCGCCCAAAGCGACAAAGACTTGTTCGGGTCGCAATCAAGCATCGTGACCGTGGCGCCTGCATGGGCCAACTCGGTCCCTAGGATAGTCGCAGCGGTGGATTTTCCGGCGCCGCCCTTTGGGGACGCGATCACGATTGTGGGCATGGGTTACCTGATTATTAAACTAACCGGATAATATTAAAAATCCGATTTCAATCAAGCCCTATCCGTATAGCAGTCTGGACTTTCCTGCACCATCTTGCCACGTGAACCGTCATGAACACAGCTGCAGTCTCCACCGTCTCGGTGATCATCACCGCCCATGACGCCGCCGACACCATCGCGGATGCCGTCCGGACAGCATTGGCCGAGGCCGAGACCGCAGAGGTGATCGTTGTCGACGACGCATCGGGCGACGATACCGCAGCGGTGGCCGAGAAGTCGGGCCAAGGCGACGACCGGCTGACGGTGCTCCGCTGTGCCGTGAACGGCGGGCCCGCCGCAGCTCGCAACCGGGCCTTGGACATTGCCACGGGCGATTTCGTGGCCGTTCTGGATGCCGATGACTTTGTTCTGCCCGGGCGCTTTGCCCGGCTGCTGGCGATTTCCGGCGCCGACATGATCGCCGACAACATCCTGTTCGTCGCCGAAAGCGCGGGTCCCGGCGATCTGCCGGCAACGCCTGTGGTCAGTCCTCGGGTGATTGACCTCGATCTTGCAGGCTTCGTGCGCGCGAACCATTCCGTCCGCGGCAGCAAGCGGCAGGAATGGGGGTTTCTGAAGCCCGTCATGCGCCGCGCCTTCCTACAGGCCCATGGCCTCCGTTATGACGAGACGATGCGTTTGGGCGAGGATTACGATCTCTACGTCAGGATGCTGCAGAAGCGGGCGCGGTTCCGGGTCTCGACCGAGGTCGGCTATGCTGCGCGTTGGCGCTTTGATTCGCTTAGCTCGCGTCACAGCACGACCGATCTTCAAGCGCTCCATACCGCCGCCCTGGCGCATCTGGCGGCGGAGGGAATGGACGAGACCGCCCGTGCGGCCTTGGGTGTCCATGCAGGAGAGTTGCGGCGACGCTTCCTGCTGCGCGCTTTCCTGGATCGGCGCGCTCAGGCGGGCAGGGCAGGGGCCCTGCTCTCGGCCTGCCGGGATCCGCTGACCCTTGCCCCCATCGCGCGCGGCATCCTGAGGGACAAGCTCTCGGCCCGCAGGCCGGCTCCGGCCTCCCGGATCGGCCGCCTGCTGATCGAGTAGGACGGTCCACCACCACCCCCTCACAAGCATGTCCCATTCCTCAGCCAAAGGGCCTGTATGTGCGTCGATGCGCGGAGTTATCCACAGGGCTTTTGTGTTAAAAGGGGTTATATATGTGTTAAGGGGCTTTCGAAGCCTCTTTTAAGAAATAAAATCAATCGTTTATTGGATGCCTTTATGGGTGAAGTGTCGTTTCTTTATGGGTGAAGTGGTGATTCGCTATGGGTGAAGTGTCGTTTCCATGGCGCTTATGGGTGAAGTGTCGTTAAGCTTGTTTTATGGGTGAAGTGTCGTTATGGGTGAAGTGTCGTTAAGTGCCAGAGAACCGATGAGCAGTCCGCTTCTTCCCGACCGACATCCGCAGCGTGACTTCTTTGTCTGCGACATCATCAACGCCGCGCCCAAGGCGGATGTGGGGTCGATGGAGCACCCGATCTTCTCGCTCTCGACCAAGCCTGACCTGAGGCCACGGCGCTACGAGCACAACGGCCTGTCGATCGACATCAAGCCTTCCAGCGACGGCATCGCTACCGTCCACGACCGTGACATCCTGATCTTCTGCATCAGCCAGCTGATCCGCGCCCTGAACGACGGCCGCGAGGTCAGCCAGTTGGTCCGCTTTCAGGCCTCGGACCTTCTGCGGGCCACCAATCGGATGACCACGGGCCGCGGTTATGACCTGCTCAAGGCTGCGATGGAGCGGCTTGCGGGGACGCGGATCTCGACTAACATCACCACCGGCGGCAAGGAGGTCTTCGAGACTTTCGGCCTGATCGAAAGCGCCCGCATCGTGCGTCAGACCCGCGAGGGGCGCATGCAGGAGATTGAGATCAAGCTGTCTGACTGGGTCTTCAACGCGATCCGCGCTCATGAGGTTCTGACGATCAGCCGCGACTACTTCCGGCTGCGGCGCCCCCTGGAACGCCGTCTCTACGAACTGGCGCGCAAGCATTGCGGCAACCAGCGCGAATGGTCCATCGGCCTGGACCTGCTGCAGAAGAAATGCGGCTCGTCCTCGACCAGCTTCGAGTTCAGGCGGCTGGTGGCCAATGTCATCCGCGAGGACACGGCCCATTCGCACATGCCCGACTATTCGCTGCGCTTCTCTGCGGACGAGACCAAAGTCGTGTTTCGCAACCGCGGCACCGCGCCCGTGGCCGAGGTCTTCGAGGCCTTCCTGGACCCCGACATCCACGAAGAGGCCCGCGCCGCGGCGCCAGGCTGGGACGTGCGCTACCTCGAGGTGGAATGGCGCCGCTGGTGCGCCGCCGAAGAGATCGAGCCCAAGCATCCCTCGCGCCATTTCGTCCGCTTCTGCCGGACCTGGTACGAGAAACGCGGCAGTCCCTGACGAAGGCGCCCCGGCATCACTGCGCCGAACCGGCGTCCACCACCGCTTCTGACAGCCAGACCGCCCAGGACGGAGCCCCGGACGGCAGGCGGCCACCCTGCGCGGCCATGGCCGCGATCCGGGCAGCACAGGGGGCAGGGGGCCGGTCCCAGGCCTGGCCGGGCTGCGGCATCCGCGGCAACGGGTCGGACAGGGCGGTTGCGTCCTGGGGCAGGTCCACCGCACGGCTGCGGCGGTCGCGCAGGCTTTCCGCCAGGCGCGACAGCATGGCCGGGTCGACCAGCCGGGGCAGGGCGCCCAGCCAGCGACGGGCCTTGATGTCGGCGACCAGATGCTCATAGCGCAGGGCTCGGCGCAGCTGGCGGTCCACCGATGCGGCGGCTGCGCGCGTCTCGGGGTCGGGCATCGGGGGCAGGGCGCGATGCGCCTGCAGCATCGCCTCGACGGTCGCGACGGACAGCCGGTGCGAGATCGACCCCGCATGGCGACGATAGGCATAAAGCGGGTCCGGCAGCAGCAGGAAGCGCGCGCCCCCGATCAGCAGGCGCAGCACCAGGTCGTGATCCTCTCCGATCCTCAGCCCGGCGTCATAGCGCAGGCCCGCCAGGGCGGTGCGTCGGATCACCGGCTTGAGATAGCCGTAGGGGGGCAGAGACGCGCCAGGGTCGTTGCTGCGCAGATAGGGCGCCGCGTCCAGCATCATGGGCGCGGATAGACCCAGGGACTGAAGCAGGGTCCGACCCTGCGGCACCGTCCCGAAATAGACCAGGTCATCCGCGACCAGATCGGCACCCGCCGCATCCGCGGCGGCGATCAGGCGCGCCAGCCGGTCGGGATGGATCAGGTCGTCGCTGTCCACGACAGCGATCCACGCACCGCGCGCGGCATCCAGAGCCCGGTTGCGCGTGGCCGCGGGCCCTGCGTTCCGCGGCGCGGCGATGACCTGCACCCGGTCATCGGTTGCGGCGATCCGGCGGGCGATGGCCAGGCTGTCATCGTCCGAGGCATCGTCGGACAGGATCAGCTCCAGCCGCCGTTCGGACTGGGCCAGGACCGAGGTCATCGCGCGGGCCAGATGCGCCGCACCCCGGAAATTGGCCATCACCACCGATACCACGGGAGGCGTCATGCGTTCCGTCCCGTCCGATTGCCCGACATGTGAACGCCTTTCCCTTGACCCGTTTGGCTGCGGCTTCCATAAGCCGGGCGGGTCTGCACGGCAACCATGCGGCCAAGAGGCTTTGCACATGCGCCATTCATCCGCTCTCGCTCTCGCGCTCATCCTGGCGGCGCAGCCCCTGTCCGCCCAGCAGGCGGACCCGCATCCCGATGCGGACGGCTTCTTCGAGGATTTCACGAACGGGCTGGACAAGGACCGCTGGTACGTGTCGGACGGCTGGACCAACGGCGACTGGCAGGACTGCCACTGGTCGGGCCGGGCGGTCCAGGTGCGCGGCGGCCTGCTGACGCTGTTCCACATCCCGGCGCCGGGAAACAGCGACCGGCCCGCCCTGTGCGGAGAGATCCAGAGCAAGGCCTATCTGCAGCACGGCACCTACGAGGCACGCATCCGCACCCCGCGCCAGTCGGGGCTGAACGCCTCGGTCTTCACCTATGCCGGGCCGGTCCACGACTCTCCCCATGACGAGATCGACATCGAGATCCTGACCCGCGATCCGGGCGTGATGACGATGAACACCTATGTCTCGGGCCAGCCCCACAACGGCGGCACCACGCCTTCCGATACGGCCTTCGACGAGGACTTCCGCACGGTCGGCTTCCGGTGGGCGCCCGAGGGGATCACCTGGTTTCTGGACGGCCGGGAGGTCCACCGCACGGAGCCCGACAGCATCCTGCCGACCCATCCGCAGAAGCTGTACATGTCCTTCTGGAGCACCGCGACCCTGACCGACTGGATGGGCCACCAGGAGCCGCAGGACGGCCCCCTGGCCTACGAGATCGATTGGGTGGCCTTCACCCCGCTGGATGCGTCCTGCCTGTTCGAGGGTTCGGTCACCTGCGAGGACCGCTGATGGTCGAGACCATGCCCGCCGGCGCGCCCATGACGGCCAGACGACCGGCACGCCAGCCGCGACGCCGGGTCCTGAGCTATTCCCCCAACGCCATCGCGGCATTCATCGCGATCTTCGGCCTGACCTTCATCACCCCCCTGGGGTCCAAGGGCGCGCTGCTGTTCCTGCTGGGGGGCATGGCCCTGGTGGCCACCCGGCCCGGCGAGGTGCTGGCCTCGCTGCGGCGCGAATGGCCCATCGTGCTGGTGGCGCTGTGGTGCGTGATGTCCTTTGCCTGGTCGGACTATACCTCGCTGACGCTGCGCTATGGCATCCAGCTGGTGCTGACGGTGATCATCGCGGTCGCCATCGGCTATCGGCTGGCCCCGATGACCTTCGTGAAGATCGTCTTTGCCACCAGCGCGATGGGGGGGCTGGCCAGCCTTCTGCTGGGACGGGCGCGGTCCGACGGGATGGGATATCTGGGCATCCATGCCAGCAAGAACGCCCTCGCGGATGCCAGCTCTGTGCTGATCATCGCCTCCCTTGCGGTGCTGGTCGACCGGCGCCTTTCGATGCGCTGGCGCCTGCCTGCGCTGGCCGCCATGTTCCTGGGGGCGGTGCTTCTGGTGATGGGCCAGTCCAGCGGCGCGTTGGTCAGCACCATGGCCGTCATCCTGGTCTTCGGCGTCATCATCCTGCTGCAGCGCCTGACGCCCTACATGCGCCTGGTCGCGATCGCCCTGGCAGTCGTGCTGGGCGCGGCGATTGCCATCCTGCTGTCCTCGCTTTCGGATGAGCTGGCGCGGTTGTTCCTGGACGTGACCGGCAAGGACATCACGCTGACCGGCCGGACAGACCTGTGGGCGGTGGCATTCGGA
Organism: Paracoccus sp. S4493; assembly: GCF_000967735.1. NCBI lineage: Bacteria > Pseudomonadati > Pseudomonadota > Alphaproteobacteria > Rhodobacterales > Paracoccaceae > Paracoccus > Paracoccus sp. S4493. Next base: position 1,665 of record NZ_JXYF01000107.1, on the reverse strand, counting down.
CAGATCGCCGAAAGGCCCCTGCTGGGGGTCGGGTTCCAGGCCTTCTGGGTTCCCGGCCAGCCGCTGGCCGAACAGCTCTGGGCGGATTTCGGCATTGCGGGCCGCAGCGGGTTCAACTTCCACAACACGCCCATCTCGAACGCGGTCGAGATCGGGATCCTGGCGACTGCCGCTCAGGCCCTGATCTTCATCGCTGCCGCGTGGGCCTGCCTGGGCTGGGCAATCCGCAGTCCGTCGGCCGCATCGGTCTTCTTCGCCCTGTTCATGGTGCGGCTGTTCATGCTGATGTGGATCGAGGTCGTGTATTTCTATCAGTTCAGCGCCGGGACCGCGATCATCATCGCCGCCATCTGCTATACCCACCGTTTCAGGGACCATATCGGCAAGCCGGTCCCGCGCCGGGCACGCCGTCCCATCCGCATCACCTTCCGCTGATCGAGCGTCAATCAAACGGTCGTTTTCCGGACAGGCCTGACCGGCCCGTCCGCAGGCATGGTTTCAGAACCCTTTTCTGTCCGGAAACCCTGTCCGGAAATCAGTTGTCCGGAATACCCTCTTGGCCTACGATTTGGACATGCTGATTGGATATGCCCGCGTCTCGACAGAAGACCAGAAACTGGACCTGCAGCGGGATGCCCTGAAACGGGCAGGCTGCGAACGGATCTTCGAGGAGAAGGAATCCGGCCGTGCCGGGACCGGGCGTCCCGCCCTGGAGGCCGCGCTGGCCTTTCTGCGCCCCGAGGATCAGCTGGTGGTGTGGAAGGTGGACAGGCTGGGCCGCAGCCTGCGCGAGATGCTGGACACCGCCCACAGGCTGCAGGGGCAGGGGGTGCGCCTGAGATCCCTGACCGAGGCCATCGACACCGAGACGCCCACAGGGCGGTTGATGTTCAATTTCCTAGGCACCATTGCCGAATACTTCCTGGACCTGAACCGCGAGCGGACGATCGAGGGGCTGAAGGCCGCTGCCGCCCGCGGCCGCAAGGGCGGACGCCGGCGCAAGCTGACCGAGGCGGACCTTGCCATGGCCCGCGCCTTGCTCCGGGACCGCGGCATTCCCGTGGCCCAGATCGCCCGGCGCCTAGATGTCAGCAGGGCCACCTTCTATGCCTATTTTCCGCAGGCAAGGACCCGCAGTCTGATCCAAGGAAGCCCCAAACCGGCTTTGCCCGAGTAGCCTGCGGTCAAAGTTTTGTTCACCTTTTGAAGGCGAGATTCACGTGATCAAACGCATCAACTGAGACCCTGGCTAACAGTAAAAAGAACCAGAAATTACTCCGAATCCTTGCTCAATAATTGACAAGGCGGCCACTTTGCCCATGGACAAGCTGTGCCCGTCCTCCGGCACGGTCGATGACGCGATCATGGTGACCGTGAACCGGGCACTAGCGGTGTTCCTAGCAGGTCAGCACCGCAGCGGACGCTGGCAGGCCGGTGTTTCAAAGCAGCATGCTTCGCACTGCCCAAGGCAACGTTGCGGCCACTCCCTTCCGTTGTGGGAGCGGCGTGGGTCAGGCACATGATCCTATGGCCAGTGCCGGATAGATGCGGAAGGTAACGGTGAGGCCTAAAGGCCTTATCACCTGGACTACATCGGATACAGCCGCCCGCTCAATGCGCTCCGCGGGACAGCGCGACGGCGGGGATGGTCATGAAGATGATGCG
>NZ_JXYF01000106.1:0-6752 GCF_000967735.1 Paracoccus sp. S4493 | reverse complement strand
CGATTGAAAGCAGCTTGCACAGCGCAGCGCTGGCACGAGGGCGGTTATGGTAAAATACAGGCTGGAATTGCCGCTATCTAGCTGCACGTCCAGCTTTTGCCCCATCGTCACGCCCATCGCGTGTTGGACTCTGTCATAACACTTGACCTGCCCCGCCATGGTGGTCCCCGAGGTCCCGCTGGCAAGGCGGACCGTCTCGTGGGGGATGGTGTCGGCGACTGTCGGACTGCCGGCCACCATCGTCACCGCGGCCAGCCATGCGATAGGTCGTCTCATCACGTCGTTCGTTCCTGTTGGACCCAAGGGTTCCAGCGCGCATGGGATCGTCGGACATTGCATGTCGTGAATCATCGTCCCTATGGCCCCACCGACAGTGCAGCCTGTCCGAAGGCGGAAGGTGCCATGGTCCAGGACCGTCCACAGCGAGGTGAGGGGCGAAGTCTTCGGGGTCGTCGCGAACCGCGTGCTGGCCCTTGATCCAAGCCGTCGGCGCACCACGGTCAAGCGCGGCGGGCCATCGGCGCCCTATCTGGCGGACCTTCTGACAGTTCCCCGCGCCGCCCTGCGGCAGGCCTGTCGGTTGAACGATCTGCCTGCAGAGTTGACCCGCTGCGTGCAGGTACCCCGGATGCCGGAGGTCGCGGATCTGCGGTGCGTGATCAGCGAGACACCGTCGCTGGCTGAACATGGGGCCGCTGGGGCTGTCGCGGACCGGACCTTCGGGCATCTGTCCGCCCTGCTTGCTGAAGTCCCAAGCGATCTTGGGGCCAGCCTTACCGCGCCCACGGGGTGCCCTGTGTCGGGCGGGGCGGGGCGGCGCAGGGTCGGGGCAGTCGATCGAACTGATGCATGCGGTCCACGCCGAGCCGGTGGGCATCATTGCGATTTGTGGAGGGCTGAACTGCAGCCCCAGATCGTTGCAGCTGGCGTTTGACGAATGCGGACGGTTCGCGCCGCGCAACTGCTTGGCGCAGATCCGCCTGGATCATGCTCGTGGCCATCTGCTGTCCGGGCGAATGAATGTGACCTAGCCCGCCGCCGAGGCGGGCTTTGCCCATGCCGGTCGCTTTTCCAGCCTGTACCATCACAGGCTCAGGAATTTCCCGGCAAGAACATTGACGCGCCATTGACGAAAGGGGCGTGCGGCAGGCGTTCGACCGGACGCTTCGCATGACAAACTCCGGTTGCGGTTCCTCGATCTTTGAGCGCATTCCGGCGTCCGTCTATCCGTTTTGCGGAGATATTGTGGACGGCGCCCCGACTTTGCCCCGGCGCTTAGATCGCATGGGCGTCCTTGGCTGTGACCAGCGGGCGTGATGGAAATCACTCCGCGCGGCAGCCGGAATGCTGCTGGGGCTAATTGAGCGGTCTTTGCTTTTGAGCATCGTGCCACGAGCAGGGTGATCGAAAGGCGGGTTCTAAGGGGGCTCCTTCACGTCGCAGTAATAAAATCTGAAAACTCCTGCGGCTCGCCCCGAGGCGGGGTCTCAAACGCCGATGATTGGGATACAGTACTATCCGGACTGGCAGTCGGTGCCGCCTTGGGATCACGCGACCGCGTAGCGGGCACCCGGGTTCGAAGTCCGTCCGGTTGCGCGGGAACAAAATGCCCCTTTGGATGGGTATACGGGTCCAGTCCAAATCAGGTGCACCATGTTGGAAACGGAAATTCTGAACCTCTCGCGACAGGACCAGGCAGGGGCGCTGTCGCCTTGGTTCGCGCGCAAATTCACCGAACAGGTGAAGGATGGCCTGTTTCTTCCCGCGCCCGCGTTGCAGCGGGTGCAGGATCACCTGATCGGTCAATTGCAGGACTATCGCCGGCAGGCCGGGGTCGGAACGGCGGTCCTTGGGATGTCGGGTGGCGTCGATTCGGCGCTGACCGCGGCGCTGTTCAAGGCGGCGGGCTGGCAGGTCATCGGACTGACCCTGCCCATCCATCAGGTGCCGGAGGAGACCGACCGCGGCATCGACGCCTGCAAGGCGCTGGGCCTTGAACACTTTCACCTGGATCTGTCAGCGGAATACGACGCCATGGTGTCCGCCATGGCCCGACTGCACCCCGGCATCGCGACCGCCGATGATGACGGGGCACGCACCCGTCGGGGCAACCTGCGCGCCCGATTGCGCATGATGACGCTTTACGACCAGGCTCACCGGCTCGGGGGCCTGGTCGCCAGCACGGACAACTTTTCAGAGCTGGGGGCGGGCTTCTGGACGCTGCATGGCGATGTGGACGATTTGGCGCCGGTACAGGGTCTGCTCAAGTCGTGGGAGATTCCGTGGCTGGCCCGCAATATCGGTGTCCCTGAGCACACGTGGCGCGCCAAGCCGACCGACGGGTTGGGAATAGGTGCCGGAGACGAGGCGCAGATCGGCGCGACCTATCTGGAATGGGACATCGTGGTCTTTGCCATGGATCAGGCACGCAACGACAGTCCCAACATGGATATGGCCGATGTCCAGCGGCGCTTGGGGACAGACGACGACCCGCATGCGCAGAGGATCGTGTCGACCGTCGTGACGCGGCTGGGACGGACCTGGTTCACGCGCGTCAACCCCATCAATCTTGCGCATCCGAAAGCCGATCGGCTTGCGATGATCGACCGGCTGGACGAAAGGCTGTTCCGCCCCGCCATCCTGCGCAGGCAGCGGGTGGACATCGGGTTTCCCGACGATCTGCACGCGTCCGCCGGCACGCTTTGCAAGCTGCTGGAGCGGCATGATTGCCGCGTGGTGACGGCGGAATCCTGCACAGGCGGCCTGCTTGCGGCAAGCATCGCGGGCGTGTCCGGCAGTTCCTCCGCGCTGGAGGGAAGCTTTGTCACCTATGCCCCGTCGATGAAGGTAAATGCACTTGGGCTCTCCGCCCAGCTGATCCAGGAGCGGACGGTCTATGACCCGCAGGTGGCCCGGCAGATGGCCACAGGTGCGCTGGATGCGGCCCCCGGCGCCGGGCTGGCGCTGGCGATCACCGGCGTGGGCGGTCCCGACGACGATCAGGGTAAGCCCGCGGGATATGTCTGCATTGCGGCCTGCCTGCGCGGGGGCGCACCCGTGGTGAGGGAATGTCAGTTCGCGGGCGCGCTTGACGTCGTTCTGACCAAGGCCATCGGTGCCGCGTTGCAGTTGGGTATTTCCCTGCTTGATAGCACAGCAGGCGCGGGCGTGGATGCAGGCCAGAGCGTGTAACGGTGCGGTATCGCGGATGCGCCTTCGCGATGCCATATCAGGCGCAGCTTTTGGCAAAGCGCTGTCTCGCACAGAATGTTGGTCTGTTCTGAAGGACTATGGTCGTCACCGGCATTCGCGACGCTGAATCCCCGCACCGTTGATCCATCCGGAGCAGCCTTCTGGATACAGCGCCGGCGCGGACGCACAGCAACGGCACTTATTTTGCGCGCCCCGTTCATCGCAAAGCGGCCGAAAGCTGTTGGAATTCCAATAATACTTGTAATTTCAAAAGGCTACGATGCTGGAATGCGTCATCGTCAGGTTTCAGCGAAAGGTGCGGGGCCGAGTTGGCGTACAGGTTGGGCAATTGTGAGCAGCGGCTACTGCGATGCAGGCCTAGGTCGCAATCCTGATGCCATGTCGAAATCCGCCGCGTCTTCACGGTTTATCAAGGGCTCTTGCATAGCGTCGATCGGGCCGACGCATCAGACCACGCGGATCGGCGCATGCGCGTCGACAGGCACTCCTTCGGCAACAAGCGCAGGTCAGGCTTGAAGGAGACCGCCTTGTCACTCATCACGGACGCTCATTTCGGCGCGAACATCATCTTGACGCGGGACAGTCTGAAGGATGGCCAGCCCTTTGCCGAAACCCTCAAGGAAATCGACTTCTCGGGGTTTCGCTATCCCGGCGGCGGCGTGACCGAGGATCAGACCTGGGCGAATGGCGGACTGGCGCGGATGTTCGGCGATCCGATCGAACCCGGCAGCGAAAACTATGTCATGACCATCAACGAAGCGTTGGAATATGCGTCCTTGACCGGCAAGGCGATGACCGTGGTCGTGCCGACCTTCCAGTTCTATGACAAGCAGGGGGGCGTCTTCGATCACTCGGGGTTCGACCGCTATGTCGACAGGCTGGAGACGGCGTTGAAGGCGTTTCCCGACGCGGTGGTCAGGGACCTGGAAATCGGCAACGAATACTGGGGCAGCAAGGCCTGGGGCAGCCTGACGGGCCATCAATACGGCGCGATCGCCAATGCGCAGATCCCCAAGCTCAACGACATGATCGAACGGCTGTCGGACGACATGTCCGACTGGCATGCCCCAGGCCTGGGCGTTCAGGCGGGTGTCCAGTGGCGCGCGACGCAGGGCGCTGACGGCAGATGGACCGCGGACGGGCCGCAGGAGTCTGCAGACATCATCTCCAAGATCTCGCTGGAACATCGCGGCATGATCGACACGGTCTTTCAGCACAGCTATCCGGATGCCAGCACGATCACCCAGAACCTGAACTGGGCGATCCGCCCGATGGAGGTCTTTGAGCGGTTCAAGGGGTTCTCCAGCGAGCTCAAGTTCTCGCTCTCGGAATTCAACATCGGCGCGAACACGGCCGTCGGCATCGATCAGGGCGCGGCCTGGATCGACGCTTTCTCAAAGGCGGTGAATCTTGGCGTTGATTCGATCGACCATTGGGGCATCGCCTATGACTGGTTGTCGAACAAGTTCTATGACACCCGGTTTCCCCCGGCGGAGAGCGACGGCGGACAGATCGTCGCGATCGCAACGCCGATGGGGCAGATCTACGACATCGCGCAAAGCCATCTGGTCGGAAAGACCACCATGACTGATGCCCATGCCCTGCAGGACATCGCTGTGACCGACGGGATCGGCGCCTCCGGTTTCGCGGATGACAGCCAGAAGATCGTCTTCCTGCACAATCCGACCAACGGGTCGGGCAGGGTCGATCTTGGGGGCATCGCTGACGGGATGCACGTCTCGGTCCGGACGCTGACGCCCGCGGATTCGCCGCATTCACCCTGGTTCGACGAATCCGCACGCACGGTGACGGGCACGAACGGCATTGCCGACGCGCGGGCCGACATGAACGTCGTTTCCGGCCCCGGCGTTCAGGATCGCCACGATCTGAGACCGGGAGAAATGCTGGTCGTCGTGGTCTCCGATCCTCGCCGCGACCTGGTCATCGAGGGGGCGCATAACGTCACCGATCCGGCCACCGGGATGGTCGACGACCTGATCGTCGGCGGGCTGGGTCACGACATCCTGCGCGGCCATGTCGGCGATGATACGATAGAAGGGGGCGGCGGCAGAAATGTCCTGTCCGGCGGCAGGGGGGACGACGTTCTTGTGGCATCGGATCAGGGCGACGTGATCTTCGCGGATTGCGGCGACGACACCGTGACAGGCGGCGACGGCGACGACATGATCGTGGCCAGCGGCGACGACCCGCGGGATCACAGTGTCCTTGAAGGCGGCGGGGGACGAAACCTGTTCCTGGTCGGCAATGGCAGCGATGCGTCCATCCTAGATTTTTCGACCCGGGACCATATCGGCTTTGGCGGAGCCTTCGCCGATGCGGGGGCACTTCGCGACGCATCGCAGGTGATCGACAGCGACATTGTGGTGGGGCTCCCCGACGGAAGCCAGGTCATCCTTGCCGGTCAGGCCGAGCGGATCGACATGCTGCACGAACAGGTTCTCGATTTTATGGACCATGATCGGATCGTCGAGGTGACGGACAGTTATCTGAACGGGCTGACGCATGACCAGGTTGTCGAGGTCTTTGGCCAGGGCGAGGGAAACTTCGATCAGCCGGACCAGCAGGGTACGTCGATCTACTTCGACGAGCTGGAAGCGACGATGGCCCGTCTGGAACTGCGAGAGGATGATGAGGGTCTTCCGAACGACGACCTGCCCGTTCGACCGGTCGACGAAGACGACTTGCCTTCCGTTTCGCCGGTTGCCGACGATCCCCACACCCCCGACCCGGACGATCCCTATTCAGATCAGGATGAGGAATCCGCCTCTGGCGGCGCCTGTTTCGTCGCAACGTCCGCCTATGGAAATCCTTGGCATCCCGACGTCGTTGCGTTGCGCGCGTTCCGCGACAACCACCTGATCAAGACACGGGCCGGTCGCTTGTTTGTGAGGGTCTACTGGATCATCGGACCGAAGCTGGCTGCCCGCACACGGCCCGACCAATTTCATGCACGCGCCGTCCGGTCGACGCTTTCTCGGTTTGTCGCATTGCTGAGGTCGACCGATCTGACCGCTGGAAAATGATTAGTAGGGTGGGTCGCAATGACCTGCCGGGTTGAGCAATCGCTCGACGCGCGGAGCTTTTATCTCGCGTAGCGGGGCGGGCGATTGCGGTGGTGACGGCCAGCGCGTAGTCAGGCGGGGTCTGGTAATCCGAGGCCGAATGCGGGCGCTCGGTGTTGTAGTCGGCGGCCCGGTCAGCGATCACAACAGGCGCATGAGCCAGGTTGCGGAACATGGCATCATTGAGCAGCTCATCGCGCATCCGACCGTTGAAACTCTCGACGAAGCCGTTTTGCATCGGCTTTCCCGGCGCGATGCAGTGCCACTCGATCCGATGCTGGGAACACCACCGCAGGATGGCGGTCGATGTTAGTTCGGTGCCGTTGTATGAGACAATCGTTCCAAGCTTCCCTTGACGCTCGATTCGAGCCGATTGCTCTCGTGCGACGCGCCGTCCGGATATCGAAGTATCCGGGATCGCCGCGAGCGCACGGATTGAGTTGCCCCGTGAAAGCT
>NZ_JXYF01000105.1:0-870 GCF_000967735.1 Paracoccus sp. S4493 | reverse complement strand
TTCAGCTTTCTTTCCAAAAAGAGAACTCAGGGGCGTGCTGCTTTCGTTTCGACATCGTCGATCTCCCTCGTGACGAAGATCAGCAGACAGCAAAAACAGAGCTTACGTCAGTGCCCAGCTTTCAGGGGGCAACTCAATCCGTGCGCTCGCGGCCGTTTCAGGAGGCATCCCGGACGCGGATAGGAAGCGACATGCAGCGGTTTTCCGTGGCGTCGCAAAGTCAGCCAAACCAGACGACGCTGTCGTAATGGAAGGCCTGCCGCCGATTGTGGTAGCCTCTTTTCCGGGTCCATTTCACTTGGCGCGGCTTCTCGAAGTAGCAAGTTCTGCGCTTATCGAAGTAGCAGTCATCAACGTTGACCCGCCAGACGGTGTACCTTCCGATCGCTGGCATCATTCGATGGCGCGAGTCGCGAAGAAGAGGACTTATATCTGGTCGAACCACCTCGCTGCATTCAGGGCAGGCTACCTCGAACCCGGCACATCCTGTGCAGTTGGTTTTCCAAAAGGTGCAGGCAAATCGACCACCGCGCAATTAAAGATTCATGCAGCTCTTCTGCGAGATCTGAAAGTTGTTTTCTTTACGCCAACCCATGCACTGGTTGATCAGACCGCCCGGGACTTGCGGGCCGCCTTCCCGAACACTCGCGTCGAGGGACAGAGGGCAGAGGATTTAGAGGTAGGCACGTTGCCTGAAGAGTTGCCCGACATACTAGTAATGACCCCGAAAGCATGCCTCTACGCGAGCCATATCGAGCCTGAGAGCTTTGCGGAAGTCGGACTTCTCATCCTCGACGAGTGCCATCTGATCCATCCGAAGACTGATGGAGATCGGCGAGCTATCGACGCAATGTATCGACCCGGTGAAGA
>NZ_JXYF01000104.1:2500-5783 GCF_000967735.1 Paracoccus sp. S4493 | reverse complement strand
GTTCTGGGTAAGCTTGCGGCGATTCTTTGCCTTGCGGAATGCCAAGTTTGTCCTGAACAGGCAAACATGCGAAAGCCCCGGCGTGTGGCCGGGGCTGGTGTTGGGTCTGTTTCTGTGGTTGCGGGGACAGGATTTGAACCTGTGACCTTCAGGTTATGAGCCTGACGAGCTACCGGGCTGCTCTACCCCGCGCCAAGGTTGTCCTGATCGGGTTTATTTCATCGTATCAGAGAGATATTGCGTTTCTTACCAGGTCTGGCGGTGACCTACTCTCCCACGTCTTAAGACGCAGTACCATCGGCGCAGCGGCACTTAACGGCCGAGTTCGGGATGGGATCGGGTGTTTTGCTCGCGCTAGGGCCACCAGACCAGGAAAGAAACGCTCAGCGTCGGACCCTTTTGAGGAGTCTGATATTGTCCAAGGATGCTTTGGAGGAAGGAGGGTAATCCTGCTTCTTCCGGATCAAATCAAGCCTATCGAGCCATTAGTACCGGTCAACTGAATGCATTGCTGCACTTACATCTCCGGCCTATCGACGTGGTGGTCTTCCACGGCTCTCAAGGGAGACCTTGTTTTGAGGGGGGCTTCACGCTTAGATGCCTTCAGCGTTTATCCTGTCCGTTCATAGCTACCCAGCACTGCCGTTGGCACGACAACTGGTCCACCAGTGGAACGTCCACCCCGGTCCTCTCGTACTAGGGGCAGCTCCTCTCAAGTCTCCAACACCCACGGCAGATAGGGACCGAACTGTCTCACGACGTTCTAAACCCAGCTCACGTACCTCTTTAAACGGCGAACAGCCGTACCCTTGGGACCTGCTCCAGCCCCAGGATGAGATGAGCCGACATCGAGGTGCCAAACGATGCCGTCGATATGGACTCTTGGGCATCATCAGCCTGTTATCCCCAGCGTACCTTTTATCCGTTGAGCGATGGCCCTTCCACTCGGGACCACCGGATCACTATGGCCGACTTTCGTCTCTGCTCGACTTGTCAGTCTTGCAGTCAGGCTGGCTTCTGCCATTGCACTCAACGACCGATTTCCGACCGGTCTGAGCCAACCTTCGCGCGCCTCCGTTACTGTTTGGGAGGCGACCGCCCCAGTCAAACTACCCACCACGCAGGGTCCCGGACCCGGATAACGGGCCGCGGTTAGACATCAAGAGTGCGAAGGGCGGTATCTCAAGGATGGCTCCACGAGGACTAGCGTCCCCGCTTCAAAGCCTACCGCCTATCCTGCACATCGCAATCCTGATGCCAGTGCGAAGTTGTAGTAAAGGTGCATGGGGTCTTTCCGTCTAACCGCGGGAAGTCTGCATCTTCACAGACAATTCAATTTCGCTGAGTCCACATTTGAGACAGCGGGGAAGTCGTTACGCCATTCGTGCAGGTCGGAACTTACCCGACAAGGAATTTCGCTACCTTAGGACCGTTATAGTTACGGCCGCCGTTTACCGGGGCTTCAATTCAAGGCTTGCACCTCTCCTTTTAACCTTCCGGCACCGGGCAGGCGTCAGACCCTATACGTCGTCTTACGACTTCGCAGAGCCCTGTGTTTTTAGTAAACAGTCGCCACCCCCTGGTTTGTGCCCCCGGCCTCTGCTTGCGCAAAAACCGGGCCTCCTTCTCGCGAACTTACGGAGGTATTTTGCCGAGTTCCTTAAATGTGGTTCTCTCAAGCGCCTTGGTATTCTCTACCAGTCCACCTGTGTCGGTTTAGGGTACGGTCTTGTGGAGGGCTATTTCCAGGGACCCCTAAGCAGCCCGATCAATCCGTTAAGATCGAACTACCCTCGGGATCCGTCACCATCTCCTGGCCCAGGAATATTAACCTGGTTCCCATCGACTACGCCTTTCGGCCTCGCCTTAGGGGCCGGCTTACCCTGCTCAGATTAGCTTTAAGCAGGAACCCTTGGACTTTCGGCGACAGGGTCTCTCACCCTGTTTGTCGCTACTCATGTCAACATTCTCACTTCTGATCACTCCACCGGTTGCCTCACGGCCCGGCTTCACAGTCAGAACATTGCCTCCGTAGACCATTGCTGGGCTAAAGAGGCAGCGTTCTATATCACAGAACGCTCCGCTACCACGCACCCTAAGGTGCATCCAAAGCTTCGGCTCGTGGCTTGAGCCCCGTTACATCTTCGCCGCAAGACCTCTTGATTAGACCAGTGAGCTGTTACGCTATCTTTAAAGGATGGCTGCTTCTAAGCCAACCTCCTGGTTGTTTTGGAAGTCTCACATGCTTTCCCACTTAGCCACGAATTGGGGGCCTTAGCTGTTGGTCAGGGTTGTTTCCCTCTCCACGACGGACGTTAGCACCCGCCGTGTGTCTCCCGGATAGTTCTCCTGGGTATTCGGAGTTTGCTTAGACTCAGTAAGGCTGTGGGCCCCCATCATCCATGCAGTGCTCTACCCCCCAGGGAATACGTCCGAGGCGCTACCTAAATAGCTTTCGCGGAGAACCAGCTATCTCCGAGTTTGATTGGCCTTTCACCCCTAGGCACAAGTCATCCCGACCTTTTTCAACAGGTGTGGGTTCGGACCTCCAGTACGTGTTACCGTACCTTCATCCTGCTCATGCCTAGATCACTCGGTTTCGGGTCTGATCCGTCTAACTATGTCGCCCATTTAAGACTCGCTTTCGCTGCGCCTACACCTAACGGCTTAAGCTTGCTAGACAGACCAAGTCGTTGACCCATTATACAAAAGGTACGCCGTCACCCCTCAAGGGGGCTCCGACTGCTTGTAGGCGTCCGGTTTCAGAAACTGTTTCACTCCCCTCGTCGGGGTGCTTTTCACCTTTCCCTCACGGTACTGGTTCGCTATCGGTCAGTAAGGAGTACTTAGCCTTCGAGGGTGGTCCCCCGATCTTCAGACAGGATTTCACGTGTCCCGCCCTACTTGATACGTCCCATCGAGCTTCCGATACGGGGCTGTCACCCGCTATGGCCAGACTTTCCAATCTGTTCTCGTCACTCTCAAGGCTCGGCTGGTCCGCGTTCGCTCGCCACTACTAGCGGAGTCTCTATTGATGTCCTTTCCTCCGGGTACTTAGATGTTTCAGTTCCCCGGGTTCGCTTCTTAAACCCTATGTATTCAGGTAAAAGATACCTGGTTAACCCAATTGTTGACCGCCCGAAGGCAACAACAATCAAGTTTCAGGTGGGTTTCCCCATTCGGAAATCCATGGATCAAAGCTTATTCTCAGCTCCCCATGGCTTATCGCAGAGTATCACGTCCTTCATCGCCTCTTACTGCCAAGGCATCCACCAAACGCCCT
>NZ_JXYF01000103.1:0-1808 GCF_000967735.1 Paracoccus sp. S4493 | reverse complement strand
GCCATCCCGCCCCGCGCCGGAGGAGAGCCCTATGTCAAGGAGCGCTGAGCTGGCCGCCCTGATCCGCGACCGCGCGGGTCAGGAGGCGCCTGAATACGGCCTGATCCTGGGGTCCGGTCTGGGCCATCTGTCCTCCACGGTCGATGGCGTGGCGATCCCCTATGACGACTTGCCGGGCTTTCCCCATGCGGGCGTGTCGGGCCATGTGCCGCAGCTGGTCATCGGCCGGCTGGAGGGCGTGCGGGTCGCGGTCTTCGGCGGGCGGTCGCATTACTACGAATCCGGGCGGGCGGACGCGATGCGCCTGCCGCTGGAGGTGCTGGCGGCCCTGGGGACGACGAAACTGATCCTGACCAACGCCGCCGGGTCGTTGCGCCCCGACATCCCGACCGGCGGGCTGATGCTGCTGAACGACCACATCGCCTTCGCCGGCACCAACCCGCTGATCGGAGAGCCGACTGACGCGCGTTTCGTGCCCATGACCGACGCGCATGACGCCGCGATGCGCGCGGCCCTGCTGGCGGCGGCCGAGGCCGAGGGGGTGGAGATGCCCGAGGGCGTCTATTGCTGGTTCTCCGGGCCCAGTTTCGAGACCCCGGCCGAGATCCGCGCTGCCCGCACGCTTGGCGCGGATGCGGTGGGCATGTCCACCGTGCCCGAGATCATCCTGGCGCGGTTCCTGGGCCTCCGGGCGGCGGCCATCTCGGTCATCACCAATATGGGGGCGGGGCTGTCCGACGAATCGATCAGCCACGACCACACCAAGGCGATGGCCCCCCTGGGCGCAGCCAAGCTGGAAACCGTGCTGCGCCGTTTCCTGAAGGATCAGGCCAGGTAGCGGGCGAACCAGTCCAGCGTCCGCTGCCACGCTAGTTCCGCGGCCTCGGGGTCGTATCGCGGCGTGGAATCGTTGTGAAAGCCGTGGTTGGTGCCCGGATAGACATGCGCCTCATAGGTCTTGCCAGCCTCCTTCAGCGCGGCCTCGTAGGCGGGCCAGGTGGCGTTGACGTTCTCGTCGATCTCGGCGAACTGGAACAGCAGCGGCACCTCGATCTTGGGAACATCCGCCACGGGGGCCTGCCGGCCATAGAACGGCACCGACGCGCCCAGTTCCGGATAGGCCACCGCCAGCGCGTTGCACACGCCCCCGCCATAGCAGAAGCCCACCGCGCCGACCTTGCCGGTCGACTGCTCATGCGCCATCAGATGTTCGGCCCCCGCAAAGAAATCGTTCATCAGCAGGGTCGGATCGACCTCGGCCTGCAGGGCGCGCCCCTCCTCGTCATTGCCGGGATAGCCGCCCTTGGAGGTCAACCCGTCCGGCGCCAGCGCCAGATAGCCCGCCTTGGCCAGCCTGCGCGCGACGTCCTCGATATAAGGGTTCAGGCCGCGGTTCTCATGGATCACCAGCACCGCGGGCCAGGGCCCCTCGCCCGCCGGGGCCACCTGATAGGCACGAACCTCGCCATGCCCCTCGGGCGACGGATAGGTGACGTATTCGGGCAGGATGTCGGGGTCGGTAAAGCTGACCTGCTGGGCCAGCGCGTAGTTCGGCCGCAGCATGTTCAGCAGCGCCAGCGCGGTGACGCCGCCGACCGCGAACTTGCCCGCCCGGTCCAGGAACTGCCGCTTGGTGATGCGGCCGTGGGCATAGAAATCGTACAGCTCCAGCAGTTCCTGGGGGAAATCCTTGGCACTCATCCGGGTCATCGCGCTCTCCTGACATGGGGTCGCGGTCAGACTAGGCCAGCCCGCCCCCTTGCCCGATCACAAATCGGCGACCGCCCTGCGCGCGGGGCCCGCATCCG
>NZ_JXYF01000102.1:0-426 GCF_000967735.1 Paracoccus sp. S4493 | reverse complement strand
CCGGCGCGGGGCGGGATGGCCCGGCCGACGAAACCGGCCAGGATCACCACGGTCAGGATATATGGCAGCGCGTTCATGAACATCGAGGGCACCGTCACGATCCCCAGGTCCAGGTTCGGATAGAGGTTCGCGATCGCCTCCAAGAGCCCGAACAGGAACGTCGCGAACAGCGCCTGCCAGGGGCGCCATTTGGCGAAGATCAGCGCCGCCAGCGCGATGAAGCCGCGCCCGGCGGTCATTTCCTTGACGAAACCAGCCGAGAGGCCGGTCGCCAGATAGGCCCCCGCGATGCCACAGAGGATGCCGCAGATCGCCACGGCGGTATAGCGCAGCCGGGTGACCGACACGCCCGCCGTGTCCACCGAGGCGGGGTTTTCCCCCACCGCGCGCAGGCGCAGGCCGAAGCGGGTGCGGTAGAGCACCCCC
>NZ_JXYF01000101.1:0-438 GCF_000967735.1 Paracoccus sp. S4493 | reverse complement strand
ACGGGCGTGATCCTGGCGGGTGCTGCGACGGTCTGCGGCTTTGCGCTGGTCTGGTACATCTGGTGGCTGGCGGCGGCGTCCTTCATCGGCATGATCGCCGTGGCGATCGCCCATACCTTCAACTATGACCGCGACTTCCACATTCCGGCCGAAGAGGTTGCACGGACCGAGGCCGCGCGCGACCGCCAGCTGGCGGCGCTTGGCGCCTGATCGGAGGACATGATGACACCCGCGACCGCAACCGACGTCCAGTACTGGGACACCGAACCCCATCACCACGAGGAGGGGGCCTCGACGACCATCGGGTTCTGGATCTACCTGATGAGCGACTGCCTGATGTTCGCCGTCCTCTTCGCCGTCTTCGGCGTCCTGGGGCAAAGCTATGCCGCGGGCCCCGGTCCGCAGGCGCTGTTCGAACTGCACCTGGTCGCCATCAAC
>NZ_JXYF01000100.1:0-10518 GCF_000967735.1 Paracoccus sp. S4493 | reverse complement strand
AAGTTGTAGGCCGGCGGGGGCGACGAGGTCGCCCATTCCAGCGTGCGCCCGTCCCAGGGATCGCCGCTTTCGTCCACCAGCTCCTTGCGGCGCCAGATCGAGACGCCGAACTGCATCAGCATCGCACCGATGCCGCCCGCGACCATCGCGACGCCCAGGCCGGATATCGCGAACCAGATCCACAGGTCCGGGTCGTCGAACACGCGCATCCGCCGCGTCACGCCCATCAGGCCCAGGATGTAGAGCGGCATGAACGCGAACCAGAAGCCCACGACCCACAGCCAGAAGCTGATCTTGCCCCAGAAGACGTCCAGCTGGAAGCCGAAGGCCTTGGGCCACCAGAAGTTGATGGCCGCGAACAGGCCGAACAGCACGCCGCCGATGATCACGTTGTGGAAATGCGCTACCAGGAACAGCGAGTTGTGCAGCACGAAGTCCGCGGGCGGCACGGCCAGCAGGACCCCCGTCATGCCGCCCACGGTGAAGGTCAGCATGAAGGCCACCGTCCACATCATCGGCAGGTCGAACCGGATGCGGCCGCGATACATGGTGAAGATCCAGTTGAACAGCTTGGCCCCCGTGGGAACCGAGATGATCATCGTGGTGATGCCGAAGAACGCGTTCACCGACGCGCCCGACCCCATCGTAAAGAAGTGGTGCAGCCAGACCAGATAGCTGAGGACCGTGATGCAGACGGTCGCATAGACCATCGAGGTATAGCCGAACAGCCGCTTGCCCGAGAAGGTCGCCGTGACCTCGGAGAAGACGCCGAACAGCGGAAGGATCAGGATGTAGACCTCGGGGTGGCCCCAGATCCAGATCAGGTTCACGTACATCATGGCGTTGCCGCCAAGATCGCTGGTGAAGAAGTTCGTGCCGACATAGCGGTCCAGCGTCAGCAGGACCAGCGTGACCGTCAGCACCGGGAAGGACGCGACGATCAGGATGTTCGTGCAAAGCGCCGTCCAGGTGAAGATCGGCATGCGCATGTAGTCCATGCCGGGCGCGCGCATCTTGATGATGGTCACCAGCAGGTTGATGCCCGACAGCGTCGTCCCCACGCCCGCCACCTGCAGGCCCCAGATGTAGTAGTCGACCCCGACCCAAGGGCTGAAGCCGATGCCCGACAGCGGCGGAAAGGCCAGCCAGCCGGTCTGCGCGAACTCTCCCACGAACAGCGAGGCCATGATGATCACCGCGCCGCCCACCGTCATCCAGAACGACAGGTTGTTCAGGAACGGGAAGGACACGTCGCGCGCGCCGATCTGCAGCGGCACCAGATAGTTCATCAGGCCGGTGATGAAGGGCATCGCCACGAAGAAGATCATGATGACGCCATGCGCCGTGAAGATCTGGTCGTAGTGGTGCGAGTTCAGGTAGCCCTCGGACCCGTTGAAGGCCAGCATCGACTGCAGCCGCATCATCACTGCGTCGGCAAAGCCCCGCAGCAGCATGATCAGCGCCAGCACCATGTACATGATGCCGATCTTCTTGTGGTCCACGGTGGTGAACCATTCGTGCCACAGATAGCCCCACAGGCGATACTTGGTCAGCACCGCCATGAGGCCCGCACCGCCGATCGCGACGACGACGAAGGTCGCCCACACGATGGGGTCCTGGGGAATTGCGCTGAGGTTCAGACGGCCAAGAAGAAAGGTCGTGCTGTGGTCGATCGTGGCCATGGTTCTTATCCTGTCTCTCGGCTCAGAGCTCGTCGGCGTCGGGGTCGCGCGACAGGCCGGTCAGCACCCGGGCGGGGCGGCGCAGCATGTCGACCAGCCCGGTGCCCGGATGGTCCAGTCCGTGTCCCCGCAGGGGCGCGGCGTCGACGGGGGGCGGCGGCAGGTCCGCCCGCAGCGTCAGCATCAGATCCTCTTCGGCGGGCGAACAGAACCCGCTGACGTAGAAGGGTTCCCAACCCAGGGTGGGCGCGCGCTCTCCGCGCTGCGCGACGCGGTCCTGGACCAGCGACTGCATGTTCATGGTGCCGGCCAGGCCCGTGCCGCCCTGGCGGTCCAGATCCATCATCTCTGCCATGCAGATCTTGCCGTCCTCGACGCACATGTTGACCACGCGCGGGAACAGCTGCGCATCCACCGCGCCATAGCGGTGGGGCGCGACGTTCTCGGAGGGGCGCGCCAGGTCCAGGTACTCGGCTCGGTCCAGCTCTCCGCCGGCCTCGCGTGTCTCGGCCGCCCACTGGTCGAAGTCGGCGTCGGTGACGGCATGGGCCTTGAACCGCATGCCCGAGAAACCCGCCCCGGAATAGTGCGACGCCATGCCCTGGAACGTGCCCTCGGCATTGAAGATGCCGTGCAGCGTCGTCTCCATCCCCGGCATCGAATAGATCATCCCCGCCATCGACGGGATGTAGAACGCGTTCATGACCGAGGACGATGTCAGGCGGAACTCGATCGGGCGGTCCACCGGCACGACCAGTTCGTTGACGCTGGCCACGCCCTGTTCGGGATAGATGAACAGCCATTTCCAATCCAGCGACACCGTCTCGACCACCAGCGGGGTCTGGTCCGTCAGCGGCGTGTCCGCCGAGACGCGCTGGATGGGACGGTACGGGTCCAGGTGGTGCGTGCCCACCCATGTCATCGCGCCAAGCGCGATGATGATCAGCGCGGGGATCGCCCAGATCACCAGTTCCAGCTTGGTCGAATGGCTCCAGTCCGGGGCATAGCTGGCATCGCGGTTCCGGGCGCGATAGCGCCAGGCGAACAGCACGACCAGCACCAGCACGGGGATGATGATGATCAGCATGATCCCCGTCGCCCAGACCAACAGGTCGCGCTGCTGGGCCGCGATATCGCCGGTGGGGGCCAGGACCTCGGCCTTGCAGGCCGAGAGCGCCATCAGGGGGATCAGCCAGGGGGCTCGCTTGATTATCCGCATCATAGCTTCATCAATCCGGGTCAATGGCACGGCCGTCTGCGCGCCGGGTGATTCGCCTTCGAAAGTCGAGACGGGGTTTTGAAGGCAGGCGGTATTGCGTCGGGGCGGCGGGCGACATTGGACAAGTTGACCTATGACAACTTGTCCAATTCCAATCCGACCGTGCCACGGGCAAGGGAGCGGGTGCCCGGATCATTCCGGCCGTGCACCCCGCGTCAATGCAGCATCTATCAGGAGGCGTCTTGCCATGGCGACGTCAACCCACACCGGCTCCCGGCTCAATACCGGCCAGGACGCGGACGACCACCACGTCTCTCCCTCCGACATCGCGGTCGGCGTGATCATCGGCCGCACGTCCGAGTTCTTCGACTTCTTCGTGTTCTCCATCGCCTGCGTGCTGGTCTTTCCGGCGCGCCTGTTCGGCTTCCTTGACCCGGTCGAGGGGACGCTTGCGTCCTTCGTGCTGCTGGCGCTGGCCTTCGTCGCGCGTCCGGTGGGGACGGTGATCTTCATGGCCGTCGACCGCGCCGTCGGGCGCAAGGGCAAGCTGACGGCCGCGCTGCTGCTGCTTGGGACGTCGACGGTCGCGATGGGCCTTGTGCCCAGCTATGACACGCTTGGCTGGTGGGCGATCGCGATCATGGCCCTGCTGCGGATCGGTCAGGGCCTGGCCCTTGGTGGAACCTGGGACGGTCTTCCGTCGCTGCTGGCCCTGTCGGTCAGTCGCGAAAAGCGCGGCTTCTATGCGATGATCCCGCAGCTTGGGGCGCCCATCGGCCTGGCCGTGGCCGCATTGCTCTATGCCTATCTGCTGATCAACGTCTCGGCGGACGAATTCGTGGACTGGGGCTGGCGCTATCCGTTCTTCGTGGCCTTCGCCATCAACGTCGTCGCGCTGTTCGCCCGCCTTCGGATCGTGGCATCGCCCGAATTCGACGACATGCTGAACTCCAGCGAACTGCGCCCCTCGCGCATCCGCCCGACGCTGAAGCAGGACGGCAAAAGCATGATCCTGGGCATCTTCATGCCCTTGGCCAGCTTTGCGATGTTCCACATGGTCACGATCTTCCCGCTGTCCTGGGTGTTCCTCTATTCGAACGATCCCCCCGAGGCGGTGCTCTATTCGCTGATCTGGGGTTCCGTCGCGGGGATCGTTTCGATCGTGGCCTCGGGCTACATCGCCGACAAGATCGGCCGGCGTCGCCTGCTGATGCTGGGTGCCCTGGCGATCGGCGCCTTCGCCGTCCTGGGCCCTCTGCTTCTGGCCGGCGGACGCGAGGGAGCCACGACCTACATCGTGCTGGGCTTCGTCCTCCTGGGCCTCAGCTTCGGGCAAAGCTCTGGCGTCATCGCCTCGCTCTTCGGCAAAAAGAACCGCTACACCGCCTCGGCACTGGTGGCGTCGCTGTCCTGGATGTTCGGGGCGGGCTTCGCCCCCCTGACGGCCCTGTCGATGTCCAGCGTGCTGGGCCTGTGGGCCGCGGGCGTCTATCTCGGATCTGGCGTGATCTGCACCGTGATCGCGATCCAGTCGTCCCGCAGGGGCCAGATGGAGATCACCGACGAATAAGATCCCGCCGCGTCTTTCGGCGCGGCGAGACCTTGCACACGTGCCGCCCGGACAGCTTCGGCCTTGTTCAGGCGGCGTCGATACCATCCGTGTCGGCCTCTGGTCCAAGACATGAGGGGTGATCTTCTGGCGCGCAGACCGACGGTCCGGCCAAGGCGGTTTCGACGTCAGGAAAATGCATTTCGCTTTGCAGGACCCATCGCGCCTCTTTCATAAGCGAAGGTTTCTGACGTTCAGCACAGATTTTCTTTTGCCGTCCGGTACCATCTGCTGAGCACAGAATGACCGCGACCCACCGGTACGCAGATTGGACGGTGTCATCACGCCACCCCTGTCCATGCTAGAAAAATTGAATGGGCGCAGTTGCCTCGCCTGTTCTCCCGGCACGATTTGACGTGCCTCGCGCCTGTTCACCCATGACGTTGGCGGTGAAGGGGTGCCCTCAAATTATGCGGCAGGGTCTAGACCGACCAGCGATGCGGCGTCTCCGTTTCCGGTCTGCCGCCCCGCGATATCGCGGTCTGGCAGAACCGACCCCGAATGCTCAGACGGCGCCGAAACCGGCGATCAGTCTTTGAAACGCGCTCTCTCCCATGATCTGGATGGAATGCCCCGCATCCCGCATCTGCACGGCTTTCTGGTGCTTGGCGCTGCGCAAGGCGCCGTCGTGTTCGAGCAGGTCCTGATCCCCCACGACAAGATGGGTGGTCTGCCGTGTCACACCTGCCCTGACATCCATCCCGGATCGCGCCGCCATGTCGGCCGCCATTGCGCGCGGCATGCCAAGCGTGCCCGTGAAAACCACTGTTGACCCCGCCAGCGGCCCCGCGGGATTTCCCGCCAAAGTGATCGCAGGCGGCTGGCGCTTTTTCACGACCGGCTTGATCAGGTCGTCGAAGGGCAGGCCCAGGCGGCGCTCGGCATGCTGCACGACCATGGCCGCCGCGCGGGCGTCCTCTCCCGCGTCGTGGTGGTGGAACCGAAGGTTCAGCACGCGTTTGAGGTTTGCCAGCCCATGCCCTCCGTTCCCCTTCAATTCGGGCCAAGCCCGCCTTGCGATCGTGACGCTGTCGCTCCAGCGCAGATCGGGAACGTCCAGGCCGCAGGTCCGGCAGGCGGCATTCATCGCCTGCTTGTCAAAGTTGCTGTGCTGCACAAGCTGATGGCGCGTCAGCAGGGGCAGCAGCATCTCCAGCGCCTCGGCAAAGCCGGGGGCCTGTGCCACATGGTCCGGACCGATGCCGTGCAGGCGAATGTTGAACGAGTCGAATCGCGACCTGGGGTTGACCAGCATCGAAAACGTCTGGATTTCGCCATCCGGCTGCACGCAGGCCAAGCCGATCTGACAGATGCTTGCCGCGTCGCTGCACGCCGTCTCGACGTCCAGCGCGACGAAGCGAAAGTTGCCCACGGGAACCTGATCGGCATGGCCGAAGGCTGGCCTGGCAGCCTGCAGATCGATCCCGGACGTTGGCAGACCGCGACCCGCCCCACGTCGATCACCAGGGTGTGCGTCGGGCATGGTCCCGAAAGGCCGATCGAACCGGGTCATGCAAATCCTCGCCACCAAGGCCGTCGCGTCACGTCAGACGGCGCCGCCAACGTCGGACATCTGCCGGCACGGTGCAACCGCTTCGCAGCGTCAGTTCAGCCGCGATGCATTGATGATCGGATGCCCTCCGGTTCGCCTGACCAGATACCACGATTGCAGTGCAGCCTCGTCCCTCGTCAGACAACCCTGCCCCCGCAGGCCGACGCCAAGCCCGGCGGCGACTATGCAAACCTACCCCTGAAGTTGGGCAAAAGGCGTGCCGGGGATCGGCACGCCTTTCCGATCTTCAGGCGACCAGCGCCTTTCTGTTGCGGGCATGGCGTTCCGCTAGCTTTCGTGCCAGCCGCCCGGTCAGCATGGGGCGCACGGCCGCACGCGACGTTCCATCGGCCAGGTCCGGGAACAGGGCCAGGATTTCGGCACGCGCCTCGACGGGAACCGCCTTCAGCGCCTCCTGTCCTGTGTGAAGCGACTCGGTCTCCGCACCGTTGGACAGGACGATCTGGTGGTCGTCGAACAGGAAGTGGACATAGGTCACCTCGGCCAGATCGTCGGCCACGTCGATGCCGTCGGCGGCCGTCAGCTGCTTGGCGGCGACCAGGACCTCGGGCGCGCCGACCATGCGCGTGGCGATCTTCGATCGCACCAGGATGCGGTGCTGTGGCGAGACGATCAGGTCGCTGCTGGGCAATGCCTGGCCCAAGGCGCCGGCGCGGATGCGGATGGGCGCAAGTGCGGGCCGATCCGCCAAGGCGGCCGCATCGATGACGCGCTGACCGATCCAGCGGATGGGCTGCGCGCCGTTGTCGCGGGTCATCACCAAGTCGCCCACCTTCAGCGCACCGGCCGGCACGGGACCGTCCACCGTCTGGATCAGCGCGTCCGACCCGAAGCACAGAACCGAGGTCGAGCCTTCGGTCAGCTGCGCCGCCGTCACCGCCGTTCCGCCGTTCTGGATCCTCAGCGTGACGTTTTCGGCAAAGCCTGCATCGGTCCGGATGCTGTTCAGCACTCCGTCATCGGCCTGGTCCGCCCTGAGCCAGCCCAAGGCGGAGTTGTAGGGTGTCAGCCCCGCCGACACCCGCTGCGCATTGATGATCGCCAGGTTGTCATCGTTGTAGAAGGCCGTCAGATCCACGCTATCGTTGTTAGCCGGGTCGCCGGTCGTAAAGTCGGTGATGAGATCGCCGTTCGACACGACGAAGACGTCGTTGCCCGCACCACCCGTCAAGGTGTCGGCACCAGGGCCGCCGTCCAGATAGTCATTTCCGTCGCCACCCAGAAGAACGTCGTTGCCGGCGCCCCCCAGCAGGCTATCGTCGCCGGTGCCGCCGCTCAGCTGGTCGTCGCCCGTGCCACCCAGCAGGGTGTCGTTGCCCGCACCCCCGGCGACGGTGTCGTTTCCGGCCCCCGCATCGACATAGTCGGTGCCCTCACCCGCATCGACAAGGTCCTGCCCGTCCCCCGCGTTGACGACATCCGCACCGCCACCCGAGACGATCGTGTCGTCGCCCGCCCCGCCATCGATCGTCTCGGCACCAAGGCCGCCGGTAAAGCTGTCATTGCCCGCACCCAGGGCGAAGCTAGCGGCCGAGGTGTTGGTGGCCGCGTTGACCGTATCGGCACCCACGCCTGTAGTAATCGCCTCGATGGTGTTGAAGCTGGCCGTGCTGCCACCGTTGGCAAACGTGCCGGTGCCGTTGGTGAACGTGACCGTGGACGCGCCCGTCAGCGTGGCACCTGACAGCGTGTCGTTGCCTGCGCCGCCGGTGATTGTGTCGCTGCCGAACGTTCCGGTCAGGTTGATCAGGTCGTCGCCGTCGCCCGCATTGATGGTATCCGCGCCGGAACCGCCCGCGTTGATCGTGTCCGCCCCGGCGCCCGTGGCAAAGCTTCCCGCGGCGGTCCCGCTGATGGTGACCGTATCGGCGCCGGCGCCGGTGGTGACGGCCTCGATGGTGTTGAAGCTGGCCGTGCTGCCTCCGCTGGCAAAGGTGCCGGAGCCGCCGTTGAATGTGACGGTGGACGCGCCCGTCAGTGTCGCCCCGGACAGCGTGTCGCTGCCCGCGCCGCCGGTGATGGTGTCGTTGCCGAACACCCCGGTCAGGTTGACCAGGTCGTTGCCCTCGCCCGCGTCGATCAGATCGTTTCCAAGGCCGCCGTCGATGGTGTCGTTGCCCGCGCCCGCGCGGATACGGTCATCGTTGAAATTGGTGCCCGCGCTGGTCAGCCCGTCATTGCCGTCGACCCGGTCGGAGCCGCCGGCGGCAGGCTCAACATAACTGGGACCAATCAGGTCGGCGCCGGCCGTGCCATCGACAAAGCCATCGTCGAATATCCCAAGCTGGCGGTCGATCAACAGATTGACGTCATTATTCGCCACCGAATCCAGCCGGATCGACTGGATCGGCTTGAGCGTCAACGCCGCGTTCGAACCCGTGGCCGGCGGCGGCGCAAGAAACAGTTCGCCCGTTTCCGCCTGCACCACCAGCAGCGTCACGTTCGACGCGGTCGATCCATCCGCATAGGTGACGGTGCCGTTGTAATTGACCAAGGCGTCAAAGTTGAAGGTCTGGACTCCGGCGCCAATGTTGGTCGTAAAGCGATCCGCCAATGTGCCGACGGCCGTATCCGTGTCCAGCGCGTTGTCACTGCCGCTGCGATTGATCATCGTTGCAGAGGTGATGCTGTTGTAGAGCGGCGCGCCCTGCGAACCGAACACCCGGGGCCCCGAACCGGACGCGGCGGTCAGGAGGCTGGATGCGTTTTCTGCGCCGGCAATTATCTCTGACGGGTCGACCGTGACGATGCCGCCGGTGGCGTTGCGGGGCGTTCCAAGCGAGATCCAGTTGAAGGTCGTCGGCATGATGTATCCTGTGTCCAGCCCATGGTCCGGGCATGATGAAGAGACACCGCGGATCGCGGCGCCGGCTCAGACATGAATGTGCACTAGGTACGAAGGGGCAGACGGGTCCGCGAATGCGGCCTTTCCCGGAACTGCCCGGCAGTCTGCGTCATGGAGGGCTGTCGCCGTGGCGCATGTCTGCGGATTGCAGGGGGGTGCGGAGTTTGGACAGGCAAGCGTGCAACCTTTGCAATCGGGTTGTTGTCAGTCGGTGGTCGGCTTTGCTCGACCACCACCATGAAGGTTCGGCGTAGCAAGACACCGTTAACCAATCAACTCACGATTGTATTTGTCGGCACATTTGTGCCGGCGATGGCGAAATCGTTACCATTCACCAGACAACGAAGCGACGGCCCCCATAGGCTTTATGGTCACCGCAGGACGTTTGGTACGGTGTGCTTGCCATCCCATTCAGCCAGCCGCACCCCAAGATGGATGACATAGCGGGCAACGGCGCTGTGCGCATCGTCAGGCGCCAGATATCCATCCAGCGTCAGATAAATGGCAGCCGCATTCCGATATTCTTCCTCTGAGGTGATTTCAGCAGCCCCACCATAAAGGTCGAAATAGGAGAGGATGGGATCAACCTGAGTTTCGGGCACGCCCGCGGCCACGAACCGGTCGCGCAGTTCACGATCGATCATCAATCACCCAGGTAGCGCGCGGCCCTGTAACCCGCACCTCACTCAACCGTTCATTCATTTCGCGGCATTCTCCATCACCGCGTGGCTAGGTAGCGCTTCCCACCGTTGTAAGGTCAAGACACCCACGACACTGCGATCAATTGTGATCGCTTTGTCTATCCTAAAGCGACGTGTCGGACGTCATTGGAAGGACGTTGCTCCAAAAATCGAAACTGTCGTAAGTTTTGCATATTATTTTTCGCTCTATAGTAAGCAGTCTCAGGATGCCGCGAGCTGGTCTAAGATATTGCGAACTATTCGGGCAGCGGCCGAATCAATTGCAAATTAAGTTCCGGGAAACTGAGTTCAGCTATCCAAACTTCGGTCGACAATCAGCCTGCGGCTGAACCCAATTAGCATTGGCACCATCCGGCCGCTTGCATCAAATTTTCATTGTTGATTCAGCCTAAAACTATCAAGTCGTGATGCCTGCGAGGAGCATACCGTTTTCGTGTACGGATACCTTAGCAATGGGCAATCAGCTGTTGCGATGCGCCGAAGTGTTGAAACCGGTGTAACACCCCGATCGTGACGCTCCCAACGTGTTCCGAAACATACCGACAAGCGCCAACTTCAGATTGCAGGCCATAATCCATCTCGTGGAACACATCAGGTGTTCATCTTGTGGAGGTACGTACAGGCCAATGCACAGCATTCGATAACAGGAACGCTTTCACGTGAAAAGCATGCGATGGCGGCAGGCCACGCCTGGAAGTGCACTCGATCTGAGGTTCCAAATAAAACAGCCTACCTGCAGGCCGTGGTGGGTAGCAGGAAAGAAAGCAACGTCGCGACAAGATGCAAGTCAGGGCGGCGGTGCGGAACGCAATAACTGTCTGCTCGACGTTCCTCCTGCTTCGGTTCAGATAAAAATCCTTCTCCTGGAACTGAGGTGCTCCCCATTCCC
>NZ_JXYF01000099.1:0-206 GCF_000967735.1 Paracoccus sp. S4493 | reverse complement strand
CAGGACAAGCGTCAGGGCGGTGGCAAGAAGCGGGCGGGGGAAATGTGTCATGCCCCTGTCCTAGCGCCCGCGCGGCGGGGGCGGAAAGTCACAATTCCGCGCAAGCCTTGCAACATCCCGCCCCAGTGCCGATCTGTCATGAAAAGGAGACATGATGACCAGCATCACCGGTGATTCCGCCCAAGACCGCAACCTGACCGGCAAGA
>NZ_JXYF01000098.1:0-14063 GCF_000967735.1 Paracoccus sp. S4493 | reverse complement strand
CAGAGCTTACGTCAGTGCCCCAGCTTTCGGGGGGGCACCTCATATTATGTTCTGTGTCTTCACGTTACTCCAAGGCTTTGCGCTCCAAAAAGCTCTGTACGAAGTGTGCTTCTCAAAGATTTCTTAGCCGGGTTGCAAGCGAATGGGCGAACCGGCAGTAACGCTGACCTCCTGCCAAGATCAAAGCCGTAAGCTGACTATCAGAGGAGCGGATCGTCGGCCGCAATGCTTACGAGCGTCAATCTATATGCGGTCCAAGACGGATGTGTCGCGGCAAATCGAACCATGGCCAGCAACGCTGACTGAATTTGAACCGACAAGCCGTTGGCAAAGGATGGCGTATCAACATAGCGCGTGCCACGACCAATCAGTTGCACTTAGCTCGCGAAGTCATCGTGAAGCTCGGCCATTGATAATCCCGCAGAATGCAATCATTGCGCCAACAGGGATGTATGCTCTGCGGTGACCTCACAAAACCCTGACATCTCCCGGTTAGGTCAGCGGAAAATCATAGCGCAACTGCGGTGAAAGTACTGGCATGTCGCAGGGACAGGCCAACCAGAGACGACCCCCGCCGAGGCCAGCTGGACGAGCGTCGGAGCGGAACGGACAGATGTTCGAAATGCATCGCCTGAACGCGGATAGAACGCACCGGCCGGCGGCTGCAGCGTCATGGGCGTTGTCGGTTTGCGACCATAGGTCGAGGATACCCGTGTCGTTTGATGCTGATCTGAAGCGCAAGGGAAGTACGCGACCTAGCATCACGATGCGCAGGGGACGCCAGCATTCCCGCGCCAACGGCGCTTGTTCTACATGGATGCCGGACGCATCCAAGCTTTCACTTTTTCATCATCTGCTCGGTAAGCGGTGTCATCAAAAGCGCAAATTGGCCGGGTAGAGTGGCGGTCGGGGTCTGTCGGTGATAGCGGGCGCGCTCCACAGTCCGTCATTTCCACAACGGGAATGACGGGCCTCTAAAGTGGCGCGTTGCCCGCGTAAGGAATCTGAATGACCCTCTTCCACCTTGTCCTTGTCGCCATCATCCAGGGGATCACCGAGTTCCTTCCGGTCTCCTCCTCTGGCCACCTGATCCTGCTTCCGGAACTGACCGGCATGCAGGACCAAGGCCTTGTCATCGACGTCGCCGTCCATGTCGGCACGCTTTTCGCGGTGATCCTGTTCTTCTGGCGCGACGTTGCCGCGGCCCTGGCCGGATGTGGCAGGCTGGCCCGGGGCAGGATCGACACGCCCGGCGCACGGCTGGCCGCGTCACTGATGGTCGCCACGATACCGGTGGTCCTGGTGGGGCTGGTGCTGAAGATGTCCGGCGCGATGGAGATGATGCGGTCGGTGGCCGTGATCGGCTGGACGATGATCATTTTCGGTCTGCTGCTCTACTGGTCCGACCAGCGCGGAGAGGGCCGCAAGCGGACCGCGGACTGGACGATGGGCGACGCCGTCATCGTCGGCCTGTGGCAGGCGGTGGCGTTGATCCCCGGAACCTCGCGATCGGGGGCGACGATCACGGGCGCGCGGGCCCTGGGCTATATCCGCGAGGACGCGGCGCGGATCTCGATGCTGATGTCGATCCCCACCATCATCGCCTCGGCCGCGCTTCTGGCGGGCGACGTCATGTCGGACTTCGACGGTGCAGCGGTCGCACAGGCCGGGATCGCTGCAGGTTTCGCCTTTGTCGCGGCCCTTGTCGCCCTGTCCCTGATGATGCGGCTGCTGAGGGCCGTCAGCTTCACGCCATACGTGGTCTATCGCCTGATCCTGGGCGTCGCGCTGTTGGTCTATGCCTACAGTTGACGCCTGCCATGCGGATCACGTGTTTCTGAAGGAGGTCGGGATTATCATCCCCAAGGGCGCACGCTAGGCTGTTCGGACAAATCAGAACAAGATCAAGGGGCAGGAAATGAAGAGGACATTCGGAGCGATGGGAACGGCCGTTGTCTTGGCGCTGGCAGGATGTGCCGGCGGTGGTGGCTACCACGACAGCCCGCTCAATAGCGCCGCGGTCCGGACGGTGGGCGGCGCGGGTGCGGGGGCCTTGGCGGCCGACGCCTTGGGAGGGTCCAAGACCAAGGGCGCATTGATCGGCGCGCTTGCCGGTGGTGCGTCCTGTGTCAACGGAAGCTGCTACTGACGGTAATAAACGACATCATCGGTGAAGGTTTACCCACCCCTAGACGGACGGTCCGTCAATACAGATCACCGTCCGTTCGCTTTCGATGATCGATGTTCTTGCCTGTTTCCCTGTACCAAATGCGGCGGCGACGCATCCTGGTGTGCTGGATCCTTGTCAGACATTGCCTTGCTGCGCCGGCGCCTTACAGATCGCGGCAACTGCCGCCTTCATACCGCCCGGATCCTCACTGCCGGGCGACGCGCAGACCCGTTCGGCATGATGATTGCAGATCGGGTTGAGGCGCACTATGGCCTTGTGTCATCCCTGAATGGTCCCCATGAGAACCTCTGTTCCGCGAACCCGGTTACAAATCCGCCCTCTGCCATACTTGCGGACAGATCTTTCCGCTGACGGCGCTGCATGCCTGAATGTCAGTTCGCCCTGAACTGTCCGCCTTGATCGAGACGGAGCCACCGGACTGATCCGGTGGCCGCATCATTTGCCAGACCGATCTGGCGCGATTTCGCAGGCAATACGTCTAACGCATGCTGGAGGACGCGCCTGGCGAGCTGTCGACCTTGAACAAAACCGTGCTCGACAGTCTGGAGGCTGGCACGATTCTGTCGTGCCAGCTGGAGCCGGCGCTGGACGATCGCCTGACCTTCGGAGACCAGATAACCGACAAGGTCGCACGTTTTGGCGGCATCTGGCCGCTCATCCTGGTGTTCGTCGGCGTCCTTGGCGGCATGGATCGGCACGAACGTCCCGGGCCTGCTGCGACCGCCCTCCGATCCCTACCCCTTATCTGGTGCTGTCCTGTGTCGCCACCCTGCAGGCGCCAATCATCATGATGAGCCAGCGCCGGCAGGAAACCAAGAACCGCCTGCGGGGCAAAGCCGATATCGCATCAATCTGAAGGCCGAACTGGAAATTCGCCAGCTACATGAACGATCGACTATCAGTTTGCCCGTCAATGGCAGCGCCTGGTCGAGATGCAGCAGATCGGAGAGCCCGCAAACGGAATGCGCCACGCGGACGTCATATCCTTTGGGGATCAGGTAGGTGTGGGTTTCCTAATCAACGCATAGGTTGAGTTTGCTGAAGAAATGCCCCGTCTGCGGCAAATGACCAAGCTGCTCCTGTGATCTTGGGAAACCGGCTGGCATTGGAACCTCCTTGCCAGCCGGTCATGATGCTTATCAATCTGGATCAGCCGTCACAGGATGAAGTCCGATGCCGCCAGTTCGTGGATGCCTAGGATGCGGATCTGCGCTTCGGCTGCGACGTCGGTGTCCGTGTCGATCTGAACGAACGTGTCCGTCCCGTTGTTGAAGACGCGCACCTGATTAGTCCCGCCGGATGCGAAGCCTCCCGATCCCACGAACTGGAAGGCCAGTCCTGCCATGTCGCCGATGTCGATGACATCGCCGCCCGCCGATCCCGCCTGACCGAAGTCCATGATCACGTCCGACGCCGCCAGCGTGCTGTGGGCGGGTGTCGCGAAGACGAAGACGTCATCGCCCAGCCCGCCGACAAGGACGTCCAAACCCGCGCCGCCGATCAGCATGTCGTTGCCCGCATCACCCTCCAGGGTGTCGTTGCCGTTCACGCCGCTGAGCGTGTCGTCACCGCCGCCGCCCCATAGGTGGTTGGCCCCTGCGCTGCCGAAGGCGATGTCCGCGCCGCCGCCCAGGATCAGGGCCTCGACCGACTGGACGCGGTCGGACAGCGCTGCTGTCGTGCCCGTTCCCAGGATCGTCGCCGTGGCAAAGGAAATATCGACCGACAGGTCGCCGGAATAGGCGGACAGGTCCAGCGTGTCGAAGCCCGCCGCACCGGTGTAGAGGTCGCTGGCATCATCGGCCCTTGCCACGAAGAAGTCGTTTCCACCTCCACCGTTCAGCGTGTTGGCCTGATCGTTCCCGGTCAGGACATCGGCACCGTTCCCGCCCTGGACGGAGGCGATGTTGGCAACCGAGGCAAAGCCCGACGCCGTCCCCGCGCCCAGGTCGACGACGACGCCGGCCGATCCGGCGGCATAGACCAACCGGTCCGCACTGCCCGCAAGATCGACGTGGATCTGCTCGACAGAGGTGATCGCGGTGAACCCGGTCAGCGCAGTCAGCGCGGCACCGTTCCAGGTTGCGGTCAGGGTCTCGTTCGCGGCTGTGCCAGAGATGCGCATCCGGTCGGTGCCATCGCCGCCGTCGACCGCATCATTCCCGTCACCCCATGCAAAGAGGATCAGGTCGTCCCCCGCGCCGCCCTGCACCTGGTCGTTGTTGCGACCGCCGATCAGGATGTCGCGCCCAGCGCCGCCGGTCAGCTGATCGTTTCCGGCCTGGCCGAACAGGACGTCGTCCCCCGTGCCGCCCGTCAGGACATCCGTTCCGGCCAAGCCGTACATCAGGTCGTCCCCGGCCCATCCTGCCATGGTATTGGCCGCGTTGCTGCCGGTCAGGACCTGCAGACGTTCCGTCCTGCTGACCCCCGACGTCGCAAAGGTCAGATCCAGCTGATGCGTCTGATTGAGGCCAAGCGTGCCGGTCACGGCAAGCGTCCCGTCGGCTGCAACGCCGAACAGGGGACTGCTTCCGGCGGCTAGGGCAAAGGTGCCCGGAACGCCCTCGGCGGTGATGCGGCCGATGGTGGCACCGATGGCCGGCAAGGCCGCAGGGGCGCCATCGACGTCCAGCGCGAGGTTCACGTTGATGCCGATGGGCGTGTCGATGGCGATGACCTGATCGGTGAATTCCAGATCCTCGACGTTGCGGATCAGATCGATGTCATCGAAGGCCGCGCGCCCGTCCCCGCCCAGGTCGCGGACAGAGATGAAGCCGTCGCCGTTCATGTCACGCGCCGCCTGGATCAACGTGCTTCCCGGCAGCTGCGTGCCGCGCCCCTCGATCTCGTATTCGTCCAGCGCGCCTGCAAAGACCGCCCTGTCACGGGCCGTGCCAGGTGCCGCCGTCACGATCTCGCGGACGATGGACATGTCGCCGGGGTTGATCGTGCGGTCCAGCAGCAGCGAGGTCAGCGACCGCCCCCCAAAGGCCGGCGCAGAGAAGTCCGGCCGCCCGTCGGCACCCATCGCATAGACCCTGCCCGCATACGGTCCGGCGGCCGCCTGAGAGCTGTTCAGTGATTCCGCCGAATACACGGTTCCGTCAACCACGATGCGGATGCGGACATTAAGCCAGGCGTCGCCGTCGATGACGTCGAAGCCGCCGCGCCCCATCATGCGATCGGACCCCGCGCCACCCATGATCAGGTTACCGTCGCGGAAGCTTGTGGCTCCCGGTCCGCCTAGGGTCTCCAGCGCGCCGTCGAACCAGTCGCGCAGCCCGTTGATGCGGTCGATGCCCGCCGCGGTCAGAACGTGGTCGTCAAAGCTGCCCGCCGCATCCGTGTCGCCCACGGTCCCGCCACGGTTGTCGCCAAGCAGCGTGTCGTTGTGAATCCAGCCCGACATCCCCTCCATCAGATCAAAGCGGTCACGCAGGATGTCCGCAGGCGCCGATGTGAAGATCGGGATGTTGAAGTCCCAGTTCACACCGGCCACGTCGTATTTCGCGCTGGCCCAGTCAAAGCCGAACATGCCCTCGAAGCGCTGGACGCCGATCCCGGACAGGGCAATGTCGTCGCCCGATTCAAGATCGTAGTCCTGGTCGTTGCCCTGACCCCATGCCACATCATGGCCGATGATGGTCGAATTGAAGAACAGTTCCGAATTGTCGCCCGAGATGACGTCGAATCCCTCTCCGCCCTCGATCCAGTCGTTGCCTTCGTTACCCAGCAGGTTGTCCCCGCCGGAACCGCCCAGGATGAAGTCGTTGCCCTCGCCACCGAAGGCCTCGCCCGCGTCCTGACCGACCAGCAGCGCGTCCCGCCCCTCGCCGCCGAACAGCAGGTTGATGCCCCGGGACGACGAGACGACGTCGTTGCCCCGTTCGCCGCGCAGGAAGTTGTCGCCGAACGTGTCTTCGATGATGTCGTCACCGTCGCCGCCGAAGACCTGGTCGGCCCCTGCCCCGCCGTTCAGGTAATCGTTGCCGCCATCGCCCCACAGCGCGTCGTCACCCAGATCCGACTTGATGTAGTCGTCACCCTCGGTCCCGCCCAGGACGACATGTTCGCCGCCGCGGAAATGCAGCTCTCCGCCGACCTGGTGGCCATTCGCGTCGGTGACACCGGAATCCACCCGGATCACCTTGGGGTCGAGGCTCTGAATGATCGGGTCGTCCCAGACCGGGTCACGGCCAGCACCCGCGCCGTTGTAGTCGCGCTGTGCGATGGCGCGGTCCAGTTCCAGTATCATGTCCGGGGTCAGGAACAGGTTTGCGTTGATATGCGTGGCGTAATCGCCGCTCAGCGCCGAGTTGCGCATGACGATGTCGGCGAAGGTGTTCGCCTCCAACGCGTCAAGCAGGTTCAGACCCTGCGTGCGCGACAGGTAATAGAACCGGTCGCCATTCTGCAGCTGCTCCATCTGGTATTCGAAGATGAAGCCGAAGGTGGTGCCCAGCATGCCGCCGAACTCGGTCACCTTCTCGGCCAGGCCGCCGATCCACAGGTCGACATTGTCCAGCCCGCCCCGGTCGTTGCCGGCGCCGTAGCCGCCCCGCCCGTTGAGGAAGTTCAGCCGATCCTCGTTCGTGTAGGTCACGCCGCGTATCGTCACGCCATCGCTGTTGGTGCCGTCGCCGAACAGCAGCAGGGTGGCAGCCTCGCGCTTGTCGGCGAGGGTCGTGGCCGAGGTGATGGACGCATGGTTTCCATAGGCCGCGATGAAGTTCGCGATCGAGAACGGGTTCTTCAGATACTGCGTGAAATCGGTCCAGCTGGCATAGGGCTTCAGGTCCGGCAGGCCGAAGTCGTTGTAGAGCTGGGCCCGCGTCTCGTTCAGCGACGGGACGCCGGTATCGCGTGCCCGCGCGATGTTCAGCGCGGCAAGGTCCAGCGGAAGACCCAGCAGGTTGCTGCGCAGGGCGGGGACGATGAACTCGTCGATCTCGCTGCCCACGTCCGAGGTCAGGCCCCGGATGAACGCCGCCTGCGCCTCGTCCAGCGAACTGCCTGACCCCGTGAAGGCTTCTGGGTTCAGGAATGCTTCGATCAGCGACATCTGTTCCGCATCACCGTTCACCGGCATCAGCTGGGCGTCCAGCCGGTCCACGGTGTCTGTCAGCATCGAATGGCCAAAGCGATAGACCGCGTGCGCGAACTCGGCCATGATCGAGGGATCGATATCGGCGGAATTGGTGAAGACGAACGGATCGATCCCGGGCTGTATGCGACGGGCGAATTCCTCGAAGACCATGTGCTGGTACTGCATCTCGGTCGTGAACCGCGCAGCCTGGAACAGGCGTTCACCATTCCACACCAGATCGGCCGGGTCGACCGTGGTCAGGTCCGTGCCTTGGGCCAGCGGCACCAGCAGCCATTCGTTGATGAATGACACGTCACCCGAATCCAGGATGGTGTGCTTGTTCTCCTCGACCATGCGGTTGTGTTCCGAATGAAAGATCGAGTGGATCGACTGGAGGGCGATGTTCTCGTTGCCGCGCCCGTCGCCCGACACGATGTGCAGATCCAGCATTTCGTCGTCATAGGTCTGGGCGTTGTTGTCATCGCCCGTGACGCTGTCCCCGTCAGCCGTCGTCGTGCTGCTGGGCGCCGCATGGTGGGCGATGTCCACCAGGAAGGCCGGACCGGCCGCGATGCTGCC
This sequence comes from Paracoccus sp. S4493, assembly GCF_000967735.1. NCBI lineage: Bacteria > Pseudomonadati > Pseudomonadota > Alphaproteobacteria > Rhodobacterales > Paracoccaceae > Paracoccus > Paracoccus sp. S4493. Next base: position 6,204 of record NZ_JXYF01000098.1, on the reverse strand, counting down.
CTGCGTCGTGATCCCTTCGGCGGTGCCCTCGCGCAGCCAGGGGCCGGAATGGGTGGCGTCGGGTGCCATGACCATCTGGGCATAGCCGTTCGGCCCGGTGATCAGGTTGCCATAGGCATCGGTCGCCAACAGCGGCACCCGGTGGACGTCCATGTCCTCCAGGCGGATGCCCAGGACCGACAGCGCCTGCGCCTTGACGTCGGCCCACGTCCCCACAGCACCGTCCAGAGAACCGGTCTCGCTCGACGCGTCCAGCAAGTGGCCCGTGGAATAGGCCTTGGTCACCCCGTCGATCTCGACGCGGACCTGCTCTCTCAGGAACACCTGATGCGAGGCGTGCGAGGTATAGGTCTGGTTCTGGTCGACGAAAGACGTCGTGGCATTGACGTGCTGCTCCACCCCGTTCTCGTCCAGGACCGGGGTGGCCCGGGTCAGCGCCATGAACCGCAGGCTTGCGGGAAGATCGTCGCCCGTGCCGAAAATCTGGTCGGCGCCCGCAATCAGCGGGTCATCGGCCTGCAGCGGAATGAAGACAGTGCCGTTGCCGCCCTTGTTCACAAGGTCCAGACCATGGTCGAAGAACTGGCCGAAGATGGTCATGAAGCTGTTGAAGGGCGCAGTCAGGCCGACATCGGGCGACACATGGTCGATGATAAGGCCCCCCTCCGGACCGGTGGCCAGCCCGTAATGCTCCAAGGTGTCCGCCAGGAAGTCCGCGGTCTGGGCGGGTGTGCCGGCCGTCTGCGCCTGCTGCACCGCGGTATTGTAATCCGCCTGCGCCTCGGCAAGGTCGGCCTGCGCGGCGTCTCGCACCGTCGCGGCGGCGTCGGCCTGATCCTCTGCCGAGGCCAGTCCGGCCTGGATCGCATCCACGCTGTCGGCGGCATGGCCGTCCGATCCCAGCACCGCCCCGAAGGCCTCTACAGCTTCGACCAGCGCCGCCTCATCGATCGGAAGGCTCTGGGCGGCGGTGTCCAGAAACTCCAGCAGTTGTTGGGCAGCGTCGGCCAGCGCCTGAGCGGCGGGAACGGCATCACCGCCCAAGGCGGTCGTCACCGCATCCGCGGCCTCTTTGGCAGCGAGGGCGGCAGCCAAGGCCGTGGCAAGGGATCCAGTGACGTCGTTTCCGCCCTCCACGTCGGCGACAAGCACCGTCAGCGCGTCGCTGGCCGCGTCGGCGGCCTCCGCCGCAACCTCCGCCAGCGGACCGGCCGAGGCGAAATGCGCCACGCGCAGCTCCGCGGCGTTGAAGGCTGCGACGGCCGCGCCATGGTCCGCGGTCTCGGCGCTCAACGCTGTTTCGGCGGCCTCCACGGCGGCGTCGGCCCCCTTGGCGTTCAGCGTCGCCTGGTAGGCCACCGTGATCGCGGCGACGGCGGTATTCGCATCGACGCCCGTCGTTCCCACGGCCTTCAACGCCGCATAGATGGCCGCGACATTGGCGGGCGTCTGGTCCACGATCAGGTTTGAGATCGTGCGCGGATCGCTGTCCACGACATTGCCGCTGTTCCCGTAGTTCGTGTTCGAGATTCCAAAGAACGGGTTTTCGTCACCCTCGTTCGAATAGACCGGGTCCAACAGGCGCGGGAAGGGCGTGTCCCCTGCCCCGTTGCTCTCGGTTCCGGGCAACAGGCTGTTGTCGCTGCCGTCCACGGTCCGCAGGCCCACCGGCATCAGGGCCGCATCCGCGGCGCTGACGCCGTAGACCGCCTGGATCGCCTCCACGGTCGTCATGCCCGGCGTCGATGCCTGGAGTTCGGAAACCTGGATCTGCTTCAGAATGAAGTTCAGGTCATGCACGTTCACATGAAAGCTCGTTGCCATGATCATCTCCCTGACGTGACCAGAGGCCGGCGCATGACAGGGTGATCTCCCTCACGATGGGCGGAGAGGCGTTCACGTCGGCGCAAGCCATTTACAAGATACGTGGTCCACCCCCGGTATCGGGACGGCGGCCCATGTCGACAGGTTACGCCAAGACGGGCCGTCCCCAATACGGCGTTAGGTCCCCAGTAATGGCGACTTTCGTCGCCATGGCGTCTGCGACCGGCGAATCGCCGGATGGATCACACGGGCCTTGGCACAACGCCCGGTGTGGGCGCGCAGATTGCCATGCAACTTCAGGAAGATGGAGATTCTTCGGCCCACTGTTTTCAGGCACCGAAATCATCCGGAACATCGCAATAGGACCGGATCGAAACTGATAACGCCTATGTGAACGAAGCGGCATATGCTAGCTTGTGGACTACATCCGACGGCATATCCCGAAACTCGTGGTGGGTGGTTTGACCGGCATGTCTGACGCTCCTCTCCTCTCGCCGGAAACGCGCTCTCGGCCTGTCTGGCAGGGCCTGGGTCTGTTGCGGCGCCATCTGTCCAGCTGCGCGCTGATCGTCGTCGTGGGGCTGGCCATTCTGGGCGTCTGGACGGCATCGCGCCTGCAGCAGACCGTCGAGACGGAGGTCGGGCATCGCGCTGCGACCGTGCTTGAATCTATGCTGAACCGGCATGCCGAGGATCTGGCGGCGGATACGCTGTCGCCGGAACTTATCGGTGTCATCGATACGTATTTTCATGACATCTCTGATGCGCTCGGCATTTCCGAAATGAAGATATGGAATGCCCAAGGCACCATTCTTTACGCATCGCGCCCCGGCCTGACGGGCTCCGCGCAGCCCGTCAGCGACGAGCTGGCAACCGCGCTTGCAGGAGAGATATCAGTATCGGTCGGCGACACCTTCCACGTGGAATCCGGCGGGCCCAGCACCACCACGGGCCCCCAGCAGTTCGAGATCTATGTCCCGATCCGCATCCGTTCGCTCAACCGGATCGTCGCAGTGGCGGAGTACTATCAGAACGCGGCCGTCGTTTCGGACGCACTGACCCGCGCCCGCTGGCAGACCTGGGGACTGTTGACCGTCATCGGGGCCATGTTCGTCGCCATCCTGGTCATGATCCTTCGTTATGGCGATGCGGTGATCCTGCGACAGCGCACCGATCTGAGCGCACGGATGGCCGACCTGGTCCTGCTGCTTGACCGAACACGGGAGACACAGGCCAGGATCCATCAGCGCACCATCCGCCTGCAGGAGGAGCAGAAGGCGCAGCTTCGTCAGATCAATTCGGACATCCATGACGGGATTGGCCAATTGCTCACCGTCGCCCTGCTGCGCATGAAGTCCGCACCGCCTTCGAGCGGACCGCAGGAAGACGGGGTGCAAAGCGTTCGGCTTATCCTCGAAGAGGCTATGAGCGAGGTTCAGGCCCTGCTGAGCGGCACCAGCCAGAGACCGGTCGCCGAACTGCCCCTGGCGGTCGCGGTTTCCGCCCTTGTCGAGGACCATCGGCGCCGAACCTCGACGGAAGTCCGCACCGTTCTGGCGGACCGCCTCCCGGAGCCAAGCCTGCCCGTCAAGGTCGCCATCTGCCGTGTCGTGCAGGAGGGGCTGCACAACGCCTTCAAGCATGCGGGGGGACGGGATCAACAGGTGCATCTGTACGTCGATCACGGCACCCTGGTCATCGCGGTCAGCAACGACGCCCGTCACGGTCAGGACGCATGCCGTGATGTCACCCGCCAGCCGATGGGCCTGCGCAATCTGCGGCATCGCATCGAGAATCTGGGGGGCATCTTTCAGGTTCTGGATCTGGAACACCACCGCATGGAAATTCGGGCCAGTTTTCACGAGTACAGCATGGAGCATAGCCATGAGTGAGATCAGCGTTGCCGTCGTCGACGACCATCCCATCGTTCGAGAGGGATTGATCCAGGTGATCGGGGGCTTTGGCGGATTTCGCGTGACCGGTGCGGGCCATTCCGCCGCGGACGCGATCGACCTGGTGCGGCGTGACGCCCCCGGCATCCTGATCCTCGATCTCGAGATCCCCGGTTCGGGCATCGAGGCCGTTCGGGCCATCACCCATGCCGGGTCCCAAACCCGCATCCTGATCCTGACGATATCAGAGCGGCCACAGGACGTGATAGAAGCGATGCGCTTGGGCGCCGCCGGCTATGTCCTCAAAGGCATTAGCGGCGACGAGCTGTTTCATGTTCTGAACCGACTCGTCAACGGCATCGGCCATATCACCCCGCATCTGGCGGCGCGCGTCTTGGGGTCGTGGAGAGCTGCACCGGCGCTGGAGATCAAGGCAGATGCCAGCATTCTGAGCAAGCGCGAAGGAGAGATATACGTCCTGATCCGCCGGGGTTGCTGCAACAAGGAGATCGGCCGGTCACTTAACCTCAGCGAAAAGACGGTGAAGCACTATCTGACAAACATCTTCCGCAAGCTTGATGTCCGAAACCGCACGGAACTGGCGATGCACGCGTACAACATACCCACTCAAGTCACCCAGAACCGGATGCTGAGCATCAACTGCTCTCGAAATGCCGCACGGTGAAGTCATCCACGCCAAGAGAGAGAAACAGCCCCCGGTTTTTGCAATCGAACGCCCCTCCCGCAAAGCCTTGGCGCGGACCGAGGCAGAGAACGCGGCTCTCGTGACCGCTACCGAGGACGGGCCATATCACCGGTCGATGAAGGCAAGGATAGAGTGTCTTGAGGCATGAAAAGCCGATCTTTCGACATGGCTGGCAGAAATGCGCGATCCCCCTGCCGTGCTTGTGCATCCGTCTGCGGTGATCGCTATTGTTAGGAGATTTGCCCATCGGCCGAGCCATAGCAAAGGCCATCGTCACAGCCGTGGCCGACGAGGATCCTTCGTGGCCTGATCCGTGATATCCGAATGGAGCCGAAGTCCGCCGCGCCGGGCGGGCACCATGTGGCACTGGCTGTGAGCTTGCGGGGATTCTTTGCCTTACGGAAGGACTGACCTGCGACGGGATTTTTTCCTCCGCCGCCGCCCAGGGTCCGCCCGAACGTGAGGCTGGAGAATGACGCGCACAAGATCTACGGATGAGCAGATCATCGGCAGCCTTGGCGAGCATGGTCGACGTATAAGTTGACGGCGAGAAGTGCGCTTACCTGTGCCGCAAGCACGGCATATCGGAAGGCACGCTCTATAACTCGAAGCCCAAGCTCGGCGGCATGACGGTCTCGGAGGCCAAGCGGCTGAAGACGCTCGAGGATGGACAACGCGAAGCTCAAGAGGCTTCTGGCCGAGCAGATGCTGGATCTGGCTGCGATGAAGGAGCTGGTTTCAAAAAAGTGCTGACACCTGCCGTGAAGCGCAAGGCGGTCGCGCATCTGAAAGCCCTGCTTGGGCCCTCGGAACGGCGGGCGTGCCGGATTGTCAAAGCGGATCGCAAGATGGTCCGCTACGAGGCGCGAACCGTGTGCCGGACGCGGTGCTGCGCGATCAGTTGCGGGAGTTGGTCAGCGAACGCCGACGCTTCGGTTATCGCCCGTTCTTCATCCTCTTGCGCCGCGAGGGGGAGCCTTCAGGCATCAATCGGATCTATCGGTTCCATGCGAGGATAGCGGAGGATCAGAGAACGGTCCCGGGGACCGTTTTCTCGACGACACTGACGGTGCGTAAGCGGAAGGCCCGACGCAAAGCGATCGGCACGCGAGGCCCGCTCTTGGTCGAGGCGCCACCCAACGCACGCTGGTCGCTGGAATGAGACGGATCAGAAAACAGTCTGGAGGACTGTTTTCCCGTCGAATGCATGACCAGTTTGCCAACGGACAACACTTCCAGGTTCTCAACGTGGTCGACGACGTCACTTGGGAATGCCTCGCGGCGATCCCGGACACTTTGAGCTACCCCCTGAACTTCGGACACTGACATAAGCGACGGGTTTGCATTCAGCTGGTCTTCGACGAGAAGGAGGTCAGAGATGTCGAAAAAGCACGCAGCACGCGCCCGAGTTCAAGGCGAAGGTGGCACTTGAGGCGCTGAAAGGCGAGGAGACCGTGTCGGAACTGGCGAGCCGGTTCGGGGTGCATCCGAAGATGATCCATCAATGGAGGCGAGCCCTGCTGGAAGGGGCCTCCGGGGTGTTTGATCGCGGGGGCCGCAAGAGGCCCGAGAGTGACGAGGAGCCGGTAAAGGGGCGTCACGCCAAGATCGATCGGGGAGCTGGCGGTGGCCAACCCTTTTTTGGACGAAAGCTGAAGCCCTGGGGCGGGACGTGATCAGGCATTGGAACGCCATTGGTCCGAGAGACAATGCCGAACGGCATGATCGAGCCGGACCGCCCGGACCTGTCGATCAGCCAGCCGTGCAAGCTGCTTTCAATCG
>NZ_JXYF01000097.1:0-41372 GCF_000967735.1 Paracoccus sp. S4493 | reverse complement strand
CGAACGCGGCATCGGCGACGTGCTGGTGACCTTCGAAGCCGAGACCGGCCAGATCGCCAAGCAGTACGAGGCGCAGGGATTCGAACGCGTGACACCATCGATCAGCCTGTTCGCGGCCTTCCCGGTGGCCGTGGTGGCCGAGAATGCCGAGGACAACGGCACGACCGATCTGGCCACCGCCTATCTGGACTGGCTGTACACCCCCGAGGCACAGCGCATCCTGGCCGACAACTACTACCGCGTCACCGACGAGACGGTCGCCGCGGAATTCGCCGACGCCCAGGCCCCGGTCGAGTTGGTCACCGTGGACGACGTCTTTGGCGGATGGGACCGCGTGCGCGAGGAGCATCTTGCCGACGGCGCGATCCTGGACCAGGTCTTCGTGAACCGATGACCACGGCCACGGCCCCGATCCGCGCCAAGCGCGTCCTGCCCGGCTTCACGCTCAGCCTGGGCACGACGCTGCTGTATCTGGTGCTGATCGTCCTGATCCCCATCGCGGCGCTGATCCTGAAGGGCGCGCAAATCGGGCCCGCGGGTTTCTGGGCCATCGTCAGCAGCGACCGGGCGCTGGCCGCATTCCGCGTCACCCTGACGGCGGCGGCCATCGCCACGGCCTTCAACGCGGTCTATGGCCTGCTGATGGCCTGGGTGCTGGTACGCCACGACTTTCCGGGAAAGCGCATCCTAGACGCGCTGATGGACGTGCCCTTCGCGCTGCCCACCGCGGTGGCGGGTTTGTCGCTAACGGCGCTGTTTTCTGCCAACGGCTGGTTCGGGCAGGTGCTGCACCCCCTGGGCGTGCCGGTGGTCTATACGGTGCTGGGCATCGCGCTGGCCATGGCCTTCACCTCGATCCCCTTCGTGGTGCGCACGGTTCAGCCGGTGCTGGAGGATCTGGACCCGGCGCTGGAACAGGCCGCCGAAACTCTGGGCGCGACGCCGTGGCAGTCCTTCGCCCGCGTGGTGTTTCCCGCGATCCTGCCCGCCTGGCTGGCGGGCTGCACGACGGCCTTTGCCCGGTCCTTGGGCGAATTCGGCGCGATCGTGTTCATTGCCGGCAACCTGCCCGGAGAGACGGAGATCGCGGCGCTCTTGGCCTTCATCCGGCTGGAGGAGTTCGACTATAACGGCGCGGCGGCCATCGCGCTGGTCCTGCTGGGCTTTGCGCTGGTGCTGCTGGTCGTGTCGAACATCCTGCAATCCTGGGCCGCCCGCCACCGCGAGGCCACCCGATGACGCCGCGTCGTCCCGCCCGATCGGGCCGCCTGCTGGTCGCGCTGGCCGTGGTGCTGACGCTGCTGATCGTGGTGGCGCCGCTGGTCTTCATCTTCGCCCGCGCCTTTTCCGAAGGCTGGCGGGTCTATGCCGACACCATCCTGCATCCCGACACGCTGCACGCCATCTGGCTGACCAGCCTGGTCGCGCTGATCGTGGTGCCGATCAACATCGCCTTCGGCATCGCCGCCGCATGGGCGGTGGCCAAGCACCGCTTCTGGGGGCGCGGCATCTTGGTCACCATGATCGAGATCCCGTTCTCGATCTCTCCGATCATCGCGGGGATCTGCTATCTGCTGCTCTATGGCCGCCAGGGGCTGCTGGGGCCGTGGCTGCGCGAGGTCGACCTGCAGGTCATGTTCGCGCTGCCGGGCATCGTGCTGGTGACGCTGTTCGTGACCGCACCCTTTGTCGCGCGCGAGGTGCTGCCCCTGATGCAGGCGCAGGGGACCGATCAGGAACAGGCGGCGGTGACGCTTGGCGCGTCGGGCTGGCAGGTGTTCCGCCGCGTGACCCTGCCCAACATCAAGTGGGCGCTGCTGTACGGTGCGGTCCTGTGCACGGCGCGCGCGGTGGGCGAATTCGGGGGCGTGTCCGTGGTGTCTGGCAACATCCGCGGCCAGACCAACACGCTGCCCCTGCATATCGAGCTGCTGTTCAACGACCTGAACGCGGTGGGCGCCTTTGCGGCGGCCTCGACCCTGACCCTGCTGGCGCTGGTCGCGCTGGTCCTCAAGGCGGTCCTGGAGGGGCGGCGCGGCTGAGGGCCCCGCTTGCCCCCGCGGGGCGCCGGGCATAGCGTGGGGTCCAACGCATCAGCCGAGGACATCATGACCCATCACGGCCAGGAACTGAGATCGACGATCACGCCGGACGGAACGCTGCGGGTGCATCTGGAGCCCGTCACCCATCCCGACCCCGGTCCCGGCCAGCTGCTGGTGCGGATCGAGGCGGCGCCGATCAACCCGTCGGACCTGGGGCTGCTGTTCGGGCCCGCCGACATGGATAGCCTGACCGCAGGGGGCACCCCCGACGCCCCGGTCCTGACCGCCACGGTTCCCCCCGCCGCGATGCCCGCGATGAAGGCCCGCATCGGCCAGTCGCTGCCCGTGGGCAATGAAGGCGCGGGCACCGTCATCGCCGCCGGCCCCGACCTGTCCCATCTGGTGGGCAAGCGCGTGGCGATGATCGGGGGTGCGATGTATGCGGACCTGCGCCTGATCGGGCTGGAGGCCTGCATCGTGCTGCCCGACGGCGCGACCGCGGAACAGGGCGCGTCGCTGTTCGTGAACCCGCTGACCGCGCTCGGCTTTGTCGAGACGATGCGGGCCGGGGGGCACAGCGCCATCGTCCATGCGCCTGCCGCGTCGAACCTGGGCCAGATGCTGGTGCGCATCTGCAAGGATGACGGGATCGGCCTGGTCAACATCGTGCGCAGCCAGGACCAGGTCCGGCTGCTGCGCGATCTGGGCGCGGTCCATGTCGTCGACAGCAGCAGCGACAGCTTTCGCGCCGATCTGGAACAGGCGATCGAGGCCACCGGCGCGACGCTGGCCTTCGACGCCATCGGCGGCGGAGAGATGACAAGCATCATCCTGAACGCGATGGAGGCCGTGGCCGCGCGCAAGATGGACAGCTATGACCGGTACGGGTCGGACGTGATGAAGCAGGTCTATGTCTATGGCGCGCTGGACACGGGGCCGACGGTGCTGCGCCGCGGATTCGGGTTCAGCTGGCGCACCGGCGGCTGGCTCCTGTTCCACATGCTGCGCCGCACCGACAAGGCGATCACCCAGAGGATGCGCGAAAGGGTCGCGGCGGAAATGACCACGACCTTTGCCAGCCATTATTCCGAACGCCTGACCCTGCGCGAGGCGCTGTCGCCCGATGCGGCCCGTGCCTATGTCCGCAAGGCCACAGGTGCCAAGTATCTGATCACCGGCCCGCGCCCCTAGGCGCAGGTCGAGGTCGCGATCACCGGGAACAGCGTCACCAGGGTCGAGACGAACCCGATCCAGGCCCCCATGGTGATCAGCTGCCGCGGGCGTCCCCGGCCCGCGGGCATGACCCGGATCAGCACCAGGTGCAGGATCAACCCCGCCCCCCATGCCAGCCACATCGCCATGTGGTGCCAGTCGGCGATGGGGGCGGGGCGGTCGGTCCAGCCCAGGTTGCAGCCCGCGCCGTGCAGCGCATAGACCAGCAGGAACATCGCCGCCCACAGGATCGGCCCGGCCAGGGCGCGCCACAGCCAGTTCATGACAGCACCTCCTGCGCGGCGACCAGGGTCAGCGACACGGCCGAGGTGCCCAGCCAGAAGGACTGGAACAGCTGCCAGATCGGGGCGGCGCCTCGGCGCGCCCAGCTGGTGCGGCCACCGCGGGCATCGGCCAGGCTGCGCAGGGCCAGCATCGCCGTGACGACGCCGTGGAACACCGCAAACCCCAGGATCACCGCACGCAACGCGTCGCGCGCGTGACGGCGCGGGTCATCCAGCCCCAGGGCCAGCCCCGCCAATGCCACCAGCGCGACCAGGCAGGCGGCCAGTCCGATCCCGGCCCATGTGGTGCCCGCCGCCCGGTCGCGCAGCGCCTCGGCCCGGTGGGCGGCGATCAGGCCGACCGCCATCGCCGCCAGGGCCAGCGCCGCCGTGACCGCCATCGGCAGGGTCGACAGGCCGCTGGCCGGGGCCGGCCATGCGGGGGCCACGACCGACAGGAAGCCCACCCCGAACAGCAGCGATGCGTACAGCGTCCCGTCCGCCAGAAGCAGCGCCACCGTCCCCGTGCGGGCCAGCGTGTTGCGGGTCTGCCAATGCAGCGGCAGGGTCAGGCCCGGTGCCACCCGAACGTCGGGATGATCGGTCGTCGATCCCATGATGTCGCCCCATTTCCATGCCGCGATCAGGGTCAGCACGATGCCCACGGGCGCCAGCCAGTAGAGCCCGGCCAGCACCGCCCCGAAAAAGCTGCCGATGGCGGCAGAGGTGAACAGCGGCAGCATGGTGCTTTTGGCCAGGACGGCGACGTGGTCGGGCCGACCGCTGCCCGCGTCCAGGGCCAGTGTCTCTCGTAGGTCGCGCGGCGCGCCGGGCAGCAACCCCTCGCCCCGCGCCAGGGGCAGCAGGGCCGAGGAATCGGGCTGGCGCGGGCCGGGCAGCGAGGCGAAGTTGTAGGACGGGGCGGGCACGGGCATCGCCCAGTCCAGCGTGGGCGCGCCCCAGGGGTTGCGCCAGCTGCGCCGCCCGAACAGCCACTGCATCACCACGTCGAAGGCGAACAGCGCAAAGCCCGCCGACATGATCATGCCGAAGATCGACGAGATCAGGTTCAGCCATTCCCATTCCGGGTTGTTGGGATAGACCGCGACGCGGCGCGGCATGCCCAGAAGGCCTGTCAGGTGCATCAGGAAGAATGTGCCGTGAAATCCGATCAGGATCAGCCAGAACGCTGATTCCCCCAGGCCCCGCACCCGCCAGCGCCCGCAGATCAGCGGCATCCAGTAGCTGACCGCGGCCAGCATCGGAAAGACGAAGCCGCCGACCAGCACGTAATGAAGGTGCGCGGTGACGAAGGCGGTGTCATGCGCCTGCCAGTTGAACGGCACCATGGCCAGCATCACGCCGGTCAGCCCGCCCAAGACGAAGGTCAAGAAGAACCCCATGACGTACAGCATGGGCAGGCGGAAGCTGACCTTGCCGTCCCACAGCGTGCCGATCCAGGCAAAGACCTGGATCGCCGTGGGGACCGCCACCAGCGCCGATGCCGCGCTGAAAAAGGCCAGCGCCATGTGCGGGATGCCCACCGTGAACATGTGGTGGACCCACAGGCCAAAGGAGAGGAACACCAGCCCCGCGATGGCCGCGACGATCGCGCCGTATCCTAGGATCGTGGTGCGCGACATGATCGGGATGATCGTGGACAGCGCGCCCGCGGCGGGCAGGAAGATGATATAGACCTCGGGGTGGCCGAACAGCCAGAACAGGTGCTGCCACAGCAGAGGGTCGCCGCCCCGCGCGATGTCGAAGAACGGCCAGTCGAAGGCGCGCTGTACCTCCAGCAGGATCGATCCCAGGATCAGCGGCGGAAAGCCCACCAGCATCATCACAGCCGTGCCCAGCAGGTACCAGCCCATCAGCGGCATCCGGGTCAGCGGCATATGCGCCGCACGGCAGCGCAGGATGGTCACGGTGATCTCCACCGCGGCGGCCATGGCGCTGATCTCGACGAAGGTTACGCCCAACAGCCAGACATCGGCGTTGATGCCCGGGGTGTGGGTGCTGTCGGCCAGCGGCACGTACATGAACCACCCGCCATCGGGGGCCACGCCCGCCACCAGCGACAGCACGATCACCGTGCCCCCGAACAGATAGCACCAGTAGCCCAGGGCCGACAGGCGCGGGAACGCCATGTCGCGTGCGCCCAGGATCTTGGGCAGCAGCCACAGGGCCAGCCCCTCCAGCATGGGGATGGCGAACAGGAACATCATGATGCTGCCGTGCATCGTGAAGATCTGGTTGTACAGCTCGACATCCAGGAAGGCGCCGTCGCGGGTCGCCAGCTGCGCGCGGATCAGCATCGCCAGAACGCCGCCGATGGCGAAGAACACGAAGGATGTCGCCATGAAGCGCAGGCCGATCGTGCCGTGGTTGACCGAGGTGAGGAACCCCCGCCATCCCGGCTCGTCCGACCAGGTGCGGTCCAGCTGACGGTGCAGGGCCAGCGCGCGCTGCGGCGCGTTGGGTGCCACGTCGCTGGCGGGGTCGAACATCGGGTCCATCGGGGCGATGGTCCGGCCGCCCTGCGGCTGCGGATCGGTCATGGGCGGGTCTCCGGGATCAGGGCGCCCGACATGTCGGGCATCGGGCCGTTCGGGTCATAGGCCACGACGGTGAAACGCATGAAGCTGTGCCCGGTGCCGCAGAATTCGGCGCACAGGCCCTCGTAGGTGCCGGGCTGGTCGGCGCGCAGGCGGTGGATGTTCTGGTGGCCCGGGATGGCGTCCATCTTGCCGCCCAGTTGCGGCACCCAGAAGCTGTGGATGACGTCCTGTGCGGTGATGACCACGTCGAAATCCTGTCCCGCCGGCACATAGAGCGTATCGCGGGTCTGCACGATAGCGCCGCCGGGGCCGGGCTGGTCGAACCGCCATTCCCATTGCGCGGCATGGGCTTGGACGCGGGGGACGTCGTCGGCGCGCGCCAGCATCCCCTCTCCGAGCCACAGCGAAAACCCCAGGAGGACGACCAGCACCGACATCGAGAACCCGAGGCCCCAGCCCCAGATCCACGTCCGCTCCGACCGCCGCGCGCCGTTGTTGCGCACCGCCAGGACCAGCAGACCGAAGACCAGGACGCAGATCAGCGCCGAGCCCGCCAGCATGATCCACCACAACAGCGCGATGTCGCGCGCCGCGGGGCCCGCGGGGCTCAGCGTGCTGTGCCCGCCGCCGCATGCGGCCAGCAGCGGAACCACGGCCCCCGCCAATGCCTTGTGCCAGAAGCCCCTGACCCAACGAGAGTGCCCATGCGCCAGAGACGCACCTGGAAACAGCGACGCCGCCTTGCCGATCCGATCGAGGAACATGTCGCCTTCAACGACACCGAGACCAAGATCGCCCTGTCCGGCCACCCGCTGCACGCGATGATGGTGGCCTTTCCCATTGCGCTGGCTTTCTCCACCTTCGGGGCCGACGCGATGTACTGGCTGACCGCCGACGAATTCTGGCCGCGGGTCGCGCTTTGGGCGACCGGGGCAGCCTTTGGCCTGGGGGTCCTGGCCGGGATCACCGGCACGATCGAGTTGCTGATGGTGCCCGGCATCCGCATCCGGGCGGCAAGCTGGACGCATTTCATCCTCGCGGTGATGCTGTTGTCCCTGCTGGGACTGAACTGGGGCTTCCGCCTGCCCGATCCGCAGGACGTGGTGCTGCCCTGGGGCATCCTGCTGTCGGCGCTGACGGCGGCCATGACCGGGATCACCGGCTGGCATGGAGGCAAGCTGGTCTTCGATTATCAGATCGGCACGAAAAGCGACGGGGCGGGCGGCTAGGCGGGCCGTCATGGCTGGCCCACCGACTGACCGCGGGGGGCCAGCATGAAATCGGGCATCCAGTCCGCGACCCAGGCCAGGTCCGGCTTGGCCAGCACCAGCCACAGCACGCCCATCATCAGGGGCAGTCCCAAAACCAGCGCCCACAGGGCCGACGGCATGTTCTGCAGCCCGCGATGTTCCCCCGATGTCAGGATCAGGTGACCGATCCAGGCATGGACCAGTGCCATGCCCGCGACCAGCGTCAGCTTGGCCACGAACCACAGGTCGAACACCTGATCGGCAAAGATCAGGCCGGTCCCGGCCGCGATGGCGATGACCGCCGCCGGCGTCCCAAAGCCGACATAGCCGAAATGCGTGATCAGCCGGAATTCGGCATAGCGGGCCTGGGTCTGGCTGCTGTCGGCCTTGCCGCGCCAGATCTGGCCATAGAAATGCAGAAGCAGCGGCAGCGCCACTAGCGATGCGCACCAGCACAGCATGGCCGCCAGGTGGAGGTACTTCAGCCCCGCGACCATCATGCAGCGAACCCCCGCCGCCAGGCATGCCAGACCATGCGACCCGCGATGGCCGCCACGGGGACAAAGCCCGGCACCCACATGATCAGGCCCGCCAACTGCTGGTCCGCCAGGGGCGACATGCCCCAGGCCATCGCGCCGCCCACATGCGGGAAATACAGGATGTCGGGGGCAAAGGTCAGGATCGCGCCCAGAAAGCCCATGATGCCGGCCAGCCCGCCGATCAGCACGGCGCGGCGCATCGCCTCCTCGGCTCCGAAACCGGGGGCCAGGACCGCCGACCAGAACGCCCAGGCCGGAAGCAGCATTGCCGCCTGCATCACCCAATACAGCGTGTCCGACGCCCAGATGGCGTCATAGACCCCGGGCAGGTGCCACGCGATCATCGCCGCGCTGACCGCAGCCAGCGACAGCCCGGCCGGCAGTCGCGGCAGCAGCGGCAGCGCCGCGGCCAGCGCGGGCGCGGCCAGCGTGATCAGCACCAGATGATGCGCCGCCCGCGCCGAGAACAGCGCCACCGTCAGCGCACACAGGGGCGACACGAAGGCCACGACCAGCGCACCCACCGCCAGGGCCGCGGGACCGCGACGGTCGGGCACCGCCTTGCGCGCCAAGACCAGCGCCAGCGCCGCGATGCCGATCAGCACCCAAGGGTCGAGGTTCCAGCTGGACCACAGCTGGTCCGGCGCCGGTGCCGGGCCGCAATAGGGCATCAGCGCCTGTGTCATCGTCTCTCCTTGGTTGCGGATCGCGGGCGGGCGCGCGCAATGTCGTTCCCCAACAATGGCCTGCGCCCCGGGTTCCATGCAAGCATTCGGAACTGTGTGCAAGCGGTCGCGTTGGCCCCCCATGACCGTCGCCCCAAGCCAGAATCCCGACGCCCATATCCGCCCGGGCGACCGCACATGGGCCGTGCGGTTGCAGGCCGCGGGCTGGGTCCTGCTGGCGCTGGCGGCCCTAATCCTGCCCTTTGCGGGGATCCTGGCCGGCGATCCGCCGCGGGATGCGGCCTTCACGCAGACGATGGCCTTTGGGCTTGGCTTCGGGGCGCTGGCGCTGGTCGGGCTGCAATTCGCGTTGACCGGACGGCTGAAGCCGTTGCTGCGTCCGTTCGGTGCCGACATCATCCCGGTCTTTCACCGGTTCCTCAGCTGGGGGGCGGTGGCGCTGATGCTGGGGCATTTCGCGATGATGTACATCTGGCACAAGGACGACATGGGCGTCCTGAACCCGCTGAAGGCCGATCCCTACATGACGGCGGGTCGGGTTGCGCTGGTCTGCTTCGGGGCGATGGTGATCACGTCGGAATTCCGCAAGTGGCTGCGGCTGGACTATCTATGGTGGCGGTACCTGCATGTCGGCCTGGCGCTGACCGGCTTTGCGGCGGCGATCTGGCATGTGCTGGGGGCGGGGCATTTCACCGGGGCCGACGGGACGCGGGGGCTGTGGCTGGCGATCACGCTGGCTTGGGTCGGGCTGATCGCCTACACGCGCGTGCTGCGCCCCTGGCGACAGTCGCGCAACCCGTGGCGCGTGATCGAGAACCGCGACGAGGGCGACGGCATCCGTACCCTGGTCCTGCGCCCCGAGGGACGTGCGCTGTGCAACTGGCGGCCGGGACAGTTCGCATGGCTGGCCGTTGGCGGCACGCCCTATTCGCTGCGCGAACATCCGTTCTCGATCTCGACCGCGCCGGACAAGGGGCCGGACATCAGCTTCTCGATCAAGCCCCTGGGGGACGACAGCCGCCGCCTGTCGCAGACGCCGGTGGGCAGCGTGGCCTGGATCGACGGGCCCTATGGCGTCTTCACCATCGACCGCGAGTCCGATGCCGAAGGGTTCGTGATGATCGCGGGGGGCGTGGGCATCACGCCCATCCTGGCCAACCTTCACGCGCTGCAAGCCCGCCGCGATCCGCGCACCATCCACCTGCTTTATGCGAACAAGGACTGGGACGACGTGCCGTTCCGCGATCAGCTGGCCCGCATCGCCCGGGACATCGACCTGCGCGTGACCCATGTGATCGAGGAGCCGCCTGAACCCTGGGACACGGGCGGCCACGTGGCGGTCAAGGGGCGGATCGACGCCGCGATGCTGGACCAGGTTCTGCCCGACCGGACGCGTCACTGGCCGCACATGATGTGCGGGCCTGCGCCGATGCTTGCGGCAATTCGTGCGGGGCTGGCGGGCAGAGGCACGCCCCTGTCCGCGATCCACGCCGAAATCTTCGAGATGGTGTGACCGATGCGCCCGCGTCTTGCCTTGGCCTTGGCCATCCTGCTGATCGCCGTGACGGTGGCTTGCGCCATCGTCATGGCCAGCTTGACGTCAGGCGGCGGTGACGCGCCAGATGATGTCGCCCACGTCGTCGGCCACCAAAAGCGACTTTCCGTCGGCGCCGATGGCGACGCCCACGGGACGGCCAAAGGCGGTCTTTTCGTCATCCGACAGGAAGCCTGACAGGATGTCGCGCGGCGGTCCCGACGGCTTGCCTCCTGCGAACGGCACGAAGATCACCCGGTACCCGCTGAGGGTCGAGCGGTTCCAAGACCCGTGCTGGCCGATGACCATTCCGTCGGGAAAGCCGGGCAGGGTGCCGGCGGGCATCCAGCACAGACCCAAGGAGGCGGTATGCCCGCCCAGGGCATAGTCCGGCGTGATGGCGCGGGCGACCAGCGCCGGATCCTGCGGCACGCGGTCGTCGACGGTCTGGCCCCAATAGCAGTAGGGCCAGCCATAGAATCCGCCCTCGCGCACGGATGTCAGGTAATCGGGCGGCGTCTCGTCGCCCAGGCCGTCGCGTTCGTTGACCACCGTCCACAGGGTGTCGGTCGACGGCTCCCACGCCATGCCGACCGCGTTTCGCAGCCCCGAGGCGAAGATGCCGGCCTGTTCGGTCTCCAGGTCCAGACGCCAGATGGCGGCGCGGCCCTCCTCGACTTCCATGCCCTGATCGCCGATGTTGCTCAGCGATCCGACGCCGGCATAGAGGCTGGCACCGTCGGGTGACACGATCAGGCTGCGCGTCCAGTGGCCGTTCGGCTTGAACGTGACCAGCCTGCGTCCCGCCGCGGTGATCGTCGTCTGCCCCTCCTGATAAGGGAAGGCCACGATCCCGTCCGTGTTGCCGACATAGAAGGTGTTGCCCACCAGTGCCATGCCGAAGGGCTGGTTCTGCCGCTCCAGGAAAACCTCGCGTGTCTCGGCCACGCCGTCGCCGTCGGTGTCGCGCCACAGGGTGATGCGGTTCGCGCTGGTGCCGATGGCGCGGGCGCGGCGCATGGTGGCCTGGGCTGCGTGGTCCATCAGCGTCTTGGGCGGATTGGGCTGCTCCTTGGATTCGGCCACCAGCACGTCGCCGTTCGGCAGCACCTCGATCCAGCGGGGATGCTCCAGCCCCGAGGCGAAGGCGTTGACCGCCAGACCCGGCGCCGTGTCGGGGACATGGCCCGGCGCCCAGCCCTTGGCGGTCGGCATCTTCAGCGTCATGATTCCCTGCCGCTTGGCGTCGGGAATGGTCGGTGCGGTGCCGACCGCCTGCACCTTGGGCGCGCCGAACCGCCTGATTGCCACCATCGTGCCGCCCACGACCGCCGTCGCCCGTGCCAGAAAATCCATCATCCGCCCCCTTGCTGTCGAAGCCGCACCTTAGCGACCCCTGCCGGGGCGTCAAACGCTGATGGTGTCGCAACCCCGGCGGCGATGCCCTACCAGCCCGCGGCGCGCCGGGGTTCGACGGCTGCGGGACGCAGGGCCTGCTGAGGCGTGGTGCGGAACTGGCGCGCCTTGCTTGCCAGCTGATCGGTCTGCTCCTCCAGCGCGCGGGCGGCGGCGGTCGTCTCCTCGACCATGGCGGCGTTCTGCTGGGTGACCTTGTCCATCTGGTCGGCCCCTGCCGACAGCGCGCGCAGGCTTTGCGACTGTTCGCGCGCGCTGGAGGCGATCATGGTGATGATCGTGCGCACCGCCGACACTTCCTCGACGATCGTGACCAGCGATGCGCCCGAACTGCGCACCAGGCCCGCCCCCTCGCGGACATGGACGGTCGAGGCGCCGATCAGGTCCTTGATCTGATGCGCGGCCTCGGCGGTCTTGTGGGCCAGGGCGCGGACCTCGTGGGCGACGACGGCAAAGCCGCGCCCGGCCTCTCCGGCGCGTGCGGCCTCGATGCCCGCGTTCAACGCCAGCAGGTTGGTCTGGAACGCGATCTCGTCGATGACGGTGATGATGGTGCCGATCTGGCGGGTCGATTCCTCGATCTCGCCCACGGCACCCACGGCCTTCTGGACGATCTCTCCGCCGCCTTGCGCGTTGCGCTGCGCAGTCTCGGCGCTGGTCTGGGCGGTGGACACGCCCTCGGCCGCCTGATCGACGCCGCGCGACACCTCGTTCAGGGCGGCCACGGTCTCCTCCAGGTTGGCAGCCTGCTGTTCGGTGCGATGGGCCAGGTCATGGGCGGCGGCGCTGATCTCGGCCAGGCCGCCGCGGATGACGGCTACGCCGTCGACCACCAGCCCCAGGGCCTCGTCCAGCTGGCCAAGCGAGGTGTTGAACTGATCCTTGACGGCATCGAACTCGGGTGCGACCGGGTCGGTGATGCGCACCGTCAAATCGCCTCGGCTGAGCCGGTCGAAGCCGGTGCTGATCGCCCCCACGAAATGCTGCAGCTGGGCAGCGCGCAGGTTGGTCTGTTCGACCATCTCGGCCTGCCGCGCGTTCACGGCATCGGCGTCGCGCGCCAGGCGGTCGCGGTCGATGGTGGCGGCGCGGAACGTCTCGACCGCGCGGGCCATGGCGCCGATCTCGTCCCTGCGGGCGGCGCCGGGGACGGTGTCGTCGGTCTGGCCCTGGGCCAGGCGCCCCATCATCGCGGTCAGCGCCTTGATGGGCTTGCTGATGCTGCGCGACAGCGGGATGGCGCAGGCGATCAGCGCCAGAAGCAGCAGCCCCGACCACAGTCCACTGCGCCGCATCTCGGCCATGAAATCGGCGGTGATGTCGTCCACGTAAAGACCCGCGCCGACCGTCCAGCCCCAGGGCGCGAACAGCGTGGAATAGGACAGCTTGGGCAGCGGATCGCCCCCCGACAGGCGCGCGACGAAATACTCGGTAAAGCCGCCCCCCTCGCGCGCGGTCACGATCATCTCGCGGATGTGCAGCTTGCCGTTGGCATCGGTGGCCTCCCAGGCATTCGTGCCCTCGCGTTCGGTATCGGGATGCATGACCCGCAGACCCTGTGGGTCGTAGATGAAGACATAGTCGTCGTCGCCATAGCGGATGGCGCGGGCGGCCTCCTTGGCGCGGTGCTGGGCCTCGTCTAGGGTCATCGCGCCTGACTGGGCCTGGGCTGCGAAATGGGTGAGTATGCTGACCGTGCTTTCGACCTGGGTCGCGATCAGCTCCTTGCGGTCCTTCCACAGAAGGTAGTGCAGCGAGGACAGCTGCAGCGACATCGCAAGGATGCTGAGCGCGACCGCAACCCCGGTCAGCAGGGTCAGTTTTCGTGAGATTCCAAAGGTCATGCAGCGGCCTTCCCGGTGTGATCCGACAAGACATAGCGGCGACACATGAACGGATCGTTGACGCCGGCAGGGAATTGCACGTCGTGCGAATTACGCCGACAGTGGCGGCAGACCGACACGGGGGACCAGACGATGTGCAGACAGTGCAACTATACCATCCATGCGGCGCAGCATCACCTGGGCTGGGACAACGCGATCGCCCCGGTCCAGACCGTGGCGCCGGGATCGACGATCCGCTTTGCCTGCTTGGAGGCGTCGGGCGGGCAGCTGAACCTGTCCAGCACCGCGGACGACATCGCCACGCTGGATTTCGGGCGCATCAACCCGGTCAACGGGCCGATCCATGTCGACGGGGCCGAACCCGGCGACGCGCTGAAGATCACGCTGGTCGATTTCGCCCCGCAGGCGCAGGACGGGCAGGGCTGGGGCTGGACCGCGAACATCCCGGGGTTCGGTCTGCTGGCGGACCAGTTCCCCGACCCCGCCCTGACGCTGTGGCGCTATAATGCGGCGACGCTGGCGCCGGCGCTGTGGGGCAGTCACGGCCGGGTCGGGCTGAAGCCCTTTGCCGGGACCATCGGCGTGGCCCTGGCAGAGCCGGGTGCCCATTCGATCGTCCCGCCGCGGCGCACGGGCGGCAATCTGGACATCCGCGACCTGTCGCGCGGGGCCGAACTGTATCTGCCGGTCGAGGTGACGGGCGCGTTGTTCTCGGTGGGCGACACCCATGCCGCGCAGGGCGACGGAGAGGTCTGCGGCACCGCCATCGAAAGCCCGATGGACGTCACGCTGACGCTGGACCTGGTCAAGGGCACGAACTTGGCGATGCCGCGGTTCACCACGCCAGGACCGGTCACGCCGCACCTGGACGCCAAGGGGTACGAGGTCACGACCGGCATCGGCCCCGACCTGATGACCGGCGCGCGGCAGGCGGTCGAACAGATGGTCGATCTGCTGTGCGCGCGCCACGGCATGCCCGCGGTCGAGGCCTACATGCTGGTGTCCACCTGCGGCGATCTGCGGATCTCGGAGATCGTCGACATGCCGAACTGGGTCGTATCGTTCTATTTCCCGCGCTCGGTCTTCGAATGACCGACCTGCATCCCTGGGCCGCGGGGCTGGACAGCCTGCACGACCAGGTCTGGCTGCGGTTGCAACGCGGCGTGGCCGACCGGCATGCGCCCGCCCGCCACCCGGTGCTGGCCACGGTCACGCCGGGCGGCATGCCGCAGGCGCGCACGGTCGTGCTGCGCGGGGCCGACCCCGACGAAGCCGTGCTGGAGGTTCACACCGACCTTCTGTCCGCAAAGGTGGCCGATCTGCGCGTCAACCCGATGGCGGCGCTGCATGTCTGGGACGCTGGCGTGTATCTGCAGACGCGGATCGAAGCCCGGGCCATGATCCTGACGGGCGCGGCGGTCGCGCAGGACTGGGCGCGCGTGCCCGACCCGTCGCGACAGAGCTATGGCTCTCAGCCGCCGCCCGGCACGCCCATCGACGATGCGCTGGCCTATGCGAAACGCCCGGACGTCGCCTGTTTCGCGGTGCTGCGCCTGACGGTGATGGCCATCGACGCGGTGCATCTGGGCCCGCAGCACCGCCGCGCGCGATACACGCGCGAGACGGGCTGGCGCGGACAGTGGCTGGCGCCCTAGACCATCACGAAATGGCGATCCGACACCTGGCGCCAGTCGCGCTTGGGCGGTTCGAACCCCATCGGACGGACGGGGCTTTTCAGCTCATCGACCTGCATAGCGCGGCGCAGGCCCCGGCGCGCGGGGTCCGGGACCGGCACGGCGGCGATCAGCTTCTTCGTGTAGGGATGCTGCGGGTCGGCAAAGATCGCCTCGCGCGGGCCGATCTCGACGATCTCGCCCAGATACATCACCGCGACGCGGTGGCTGACGCGTTCGACCACCGCCATGTCGTGGCTGATGAACAGATAGGCGATGCTCAGACGCTCCTGCAGGTCCATCAGCAGGTTGCAGACCTGCGCCTTGATCGACACGTCCAGCGCGGACACGCTTTCATCGGCCACGATCATCTTGGGGTTCAGGCCCAGCACGCGCGCGATCGCCACGCGCTGACGCTGCCCGCCGCTGAATTCATGCGGATAGCGGTCAAGCATGGACCCGTCCAGGCCGACCTGGCGCAGCAGTTCGGCGGCGCGGTCGCGCGCCTCGGCCCGGCCGGCCAGCTTGTGCGCCAGGATCGGCTCTGCCACGGTCTGGCCCACCGTCATGCGCGGGTTCAGGCTGGAGAACGGGTCCTGAAAGATCATCTGCCCCGACCGGCGCATCCGGCGCAGATCGGCCGGGCCGGCCTTCAGCACATCGAACCCGTCCAGCGTCACCTGACCCGATTCCGGCTGGACCAGCCGCAGGATCGACCGCCCCGTCGTCGATTTCCCACAGCCGGATTCGCCCACCAGCGACAGCGTCTCTCCCTGCCACAGATCAAAGCTCAGATCCTCGACCGCGTGAACCTTGCCCGTCGGGCGGCCCAGAAGGTCCGACCCCGCGGCAAAGCGCGTCACCAGGTTCCTGACCGACAGGACCGGGGTCGCGCTGCGGTCCACGGTGTCGACCACCGCGGGCTGGGCCGCGATCGCGCCGCTGGCCATGTCGACCTTGGGAAAGCGCAGCGGCCAAGGCTGGCCCGCCATCTGCCCAAGCCGCGGCACCGCGGCCAGCAGCGCGCGAGTATAGGGGTGGCCCGCATCCTGGAACAGGCCCGCGGTGGTGCCGGTCTCGACGTGATCGCCGCGGAACATGACCACGGTGCGGTCGGCGATCTCGGCGACCACGCCCATGTCATGGGTGATGAACAGGACGGCCATGCCCTGCTCCTCCTGGATCTCCTTGATCAGGTCCAGGATCTGGCCCTGGATGGTCACGTCCAGCGCCGTCGTCGGCTCATCGGCGATCAGCAGGCGCGGGCGCGCGGCCAGGGCCATCGCGATCATCACCCGCTGGCGCATGCCGCCGGAAAACTGGTGCGGATAGTCCCTGATGCGCGCCGCCGCATTGGGGACGCGCACGCGGTCCATCAGGCGCAGTACCTCTGCCGCGACCTGATCGCGGGGCACCTGGCCATGGCGGATCAGCAGCTCCGCGATCTGGTCGCCCACCGGAAAGACCGGGTTCAGCGAGGACATCGGTTCCTGAAAGATCATCGCGATGTCGTTGCCGCGGACCCGGCGCATCTCCTGTTCAGAGAGGCGCGTCAGGTCGCGCCCGCCCAAGAGGACCTGTCCGGTGACGCGCGCGCGCTTGTCCAGCAGGCCCATGATCGCCAGCGACGTGACGCTTTTGCCCGATCCGCTTTCGCCGACGATGGCCACGGTCTCTCCGGGTGCCACGTCGAAGCTGATGTTGCGCACGACCTCCTTCATCCCGTCATCGGTGGGGAAGGAGACGGACAGGCCGCGCAGGCTTAGGATGGGATCCGTCATCCTACCGCCCCGCCGCATAGGCCTGCATCAGCCGCGGCGTCGCGGCCGCGCGCAGAAGGCCCTGCGCATCGCGGCTGGCGGCGGTCAGGCGGCCGATGTCCCAGGGGCCGGTGATGGTCACGTCATGGCCGCGACGGCGCAGCTCGTCGATGGTGGCCTGGCCCACGCGATCCTCGATCAGCATGCCGCCCGGTGCCGCGGTGCGCGGGTGGAACGAGGCCGGGAAATGCGTCGAGTGGAACAGCGGCGCGTCGATGGCCGCCTGCAGGTTCGGCTCGAAATGGACATGGCGCAGGAAGAAGACCAGCTGCCACTGGTCCTGCTGATCGCCGCCGGGCGTGCCGAAGGACAGATGCGGCACCCCGTCGCGCAAGGCCAGCGATGGCGTCAGCGTGGTGCGCGGCCGCCGTCCTGGCGCCAGGGACGTGGGCAGACCCGGCTGCAGCCAGAACATCTGCGCGCGGCTATTCAGGCAGAAGCCCAGCTCCGGGATGATCGGCGACGATTGCAGCCAGCCGCCCGAGGGCGTGGTGGACACCATGTTGCCCCACCGGTCGATCACGTCGATATGCACGGTATCGCCGCGCTTTTCCGACAGATGCGCCATGGTCGGCTCATAGACCGCGCCCTTGCCCAGGCCGTCCAGCAGGGACAGGGTGCGGGCGCGCTGATCCTCGAACCCCGGCACGGTGCCGGGGCGCAGGTGCAGCGACGCGCGGTCGCCGATCAGGGCGCGACGGTCCGCGGCATAGGCGTCCGACAGCAGCGTCTCCATCGGCACGTCGTGCATCAGGGGGTCGCCGTAATAGACCTCGCGGTCGGCATAGGAGAGCTTCATCGTCTCGATGACGGTATGGACGAAATCGGGGCCGTTCGGGTCCATCGCGGCGATGTCGATGCCCTCCAGGATCTTCAGCCCCTGCAGCAGCACCGGCCCCTGGCCCCAGGGCCCGGTCTTGGCGATGGACCAGCCGTGATAGTCGGCCCAGGTCGGCTCCTCGGTCGTGGCGGCATAGCCGGCCATGTCGTCGGCGCTGAGGACGCCGCGATGTTTCGCCCCGCTGCCGTCCATCACCTCGGTCGTGCGGCAGAAGCGGTCGATCGCCTCGGCCACGAAGCCGCGATAGAAGGCGTCGCGGGCGGCCTGCACCCCCGCCTCGCGCGTGGGCGCGCCCTCGGAGGCTTCGACGATTCGGCTGTAAGTGTCCGCCAGCGCCTCATTCTTGAACAGCGCGCCCGCCTGCGGGGCCTGCCCGCCGGGCAGCCAGGTCGCATGCGATGTGGGCCATTCGGCGGCGAAGAAATCGGCCAGACCGGCGATGCTGTCGGCCACGCGGGGCAGCATCGGATGGCCGTGGCTGGCATAGTGGATGGCGGGGGCCAGAACCTCGGCCACGCTCATCGTGCCGTGTTCCTGCAGCATCAGCATCCAGCCGTCGAAGGCGCCGGGGATGACGGTGGCCAGCAGACCGTTGCCGGGGATCAGGTCGATCCCCTCGGCGCGGTAATGCTCGATGGTGGCGCGGGCGGGGGCGGGGCCCTGGGCGCAGATCACCTGGGTCTTTCCGGTCTTGGCCGAATGGATGATCGCGGGCAGATCACCCGCCGGGCCGTTCAGATGCGGCTCGACGATCTGGAGGACAAAGCCCGTCGCGACGGCGGCGTCGAACGCATTGCCGCCCTTTTCCAGGATCGCCATGCCCACGGCGGTCGCGATCCAATGGGTCGAGGTGACGACGCCGAAGGTGCCGGTGATCTCGGGGCGGGTGGTGAATTGGGTCATGACGACTCCTTGCAATGTCAGTGTTCGCGCGGGTCCAGCGCATCGCGCAGCCCGTCGCCGATCAGGTTGAAGCCGATGACGACCAGAAAGATCGCGGCCCCCGGCCACCAGGCCATCCAGGGCGCCTGTGTCAGGAAGTTCTTGGCCACGTTCAGCATCGACCCCCAGCTGGGCGCGGGGGCCTGCTGGCCCAGGCCCAGGAAGGACAGCGACGCCTCGGCGATGATGGCGGTGGCGATGGTCAGCGTGGCCTGCACGATGATCGGCGGCACGATGTTGGGCAGGATGTAGCGGCCCATGATCGCGATGTGACCCAGGCCGATGGCACGGGCGCCCTCGACGTAATCCTCGGTCTTGACGGACATGACCTGCGCGCGGGTCAGGCGAATGAAGATCGGCATGGCCGACAGGCCGATGGCGATCATCGCATTGGTCAGGCTGGGCCCCAGGAAGGCGGCCAGGGCGATCGCCATGATCAGGAAGGGCATCGCCAAGAGCGCATCGGTGAAGCGAGAGATGATCGTGTCGGTCCAACCGCCGAAATAGCCCGCGATCAGCCCGATGGGCACGCCGGTGACGACGGCGATCGCCACAGAGATCACCCCCGCCATCAGCGAGGCCTGCGCGCCCCAGATCATCCGGGACAGGATGTCGCGGCCGATCTCGTCCGAGCCCAGCCAGTATTCGGCGGACGGCGGCAGCCGGATCGCGGTCCAGCTGGTGGCCAGCGGGTCGGCGATGGGCAGGATCGGCGCGGCCAAGGCCAGAAGGACGAAGAAGGCCACGATGATGCCGCCGACCAGGGCCGCGCGGTTGCGCCGGAACTTGCGCCAGAAGCGGCTTTTGGCACGGGGGGCGTGCATGTCGATGGCGGTCATAGGGCGGCCCTCATCCGGGGGTTCAGCATCACGGACAGCACGTCCGCGACCAGGTTCATCAGCAGGAAACCGACGGCGGTGCACAGCACGACCCCCTGCACCACGGCATAGTCGCGGTTGAACACCGCATCGACGATCAGCTTGCCGAAACCCGGAATGGTGAAGATCTGTTCGGTCAGCACCGCGCCCGCCAGCAATTCGCCGAACAGCAGCGCGGTCAGCGTGATGACCGGCAAAAGCGCGTTCCTGAAGCTGTGCTTCAGCACCACCTGGCGGCCGGTCAGGCCCTTGGCCCGCGCCGTCCGGATATAGTCCGCCGACAGCACGCCCAGCATGGATGACCGGGTGTGGCGCATCAGCGTCGCGGCCAGCCCCGTACCCAGCACGAAAGCCGGCATGATCATCGTCTGCAGCGAGCGGACCGGATCGACGAAGATCGATTCATATCCCGATGCCGGCAGCCAGCCCAGGTTCACCGATACCAGCAGGATCAGCATGATCCCCAGCCAGAAGTTCGGGATGGACAGACCCGACAACGCCACGAAATTGGCCAGCCAGTCGGTCACGTTGCCCTTGCGCACCGCCGCGATGATGCCTGCGGGAATGCCGATCAGCATCGCGAAGATCATCGACATGACCGCCAGCTGGATGGTCACCGGCAGCTTCTGCACGATCAGCTGCGACACGGGTTCCCCGGTCCGCAGCGAGGTGCCCAGATCGCCCGTCACCACGCCCCCCAGCCAGCGCAGGTACTGGACCGGCACGGGGTCGTCCAGGTGCAGCTGTTCGCGGATGCGGGCCAGGGTCTCGGGGTCGCGCTCCTCTCCGGCCATGGCCAGGACGGGATCGCCGGGCAGCAGCATCTGCAGCCCGAAGACCAGCATCGACACGATCAGCAGCGTCGGCAGGGCGACCATCAGCCGCTTGGCGATATAGATCAGCATGGGGGTCCTTTCACCATCGGTGCGGGGGCGCGGCGGGCGCGCCCCCGGTCATGGTCACTCGGCCAGGGTGACGTCCTGCAGGCGGATCATCCCGTCGGGCAGCGCCTTGAAGCCCTGGACCTTGTCGGTTAGCGCAAAGATGTAGGTCTGGTGGCCCAGATAGATCACCGGCAGGTCCTGGTTCAGGATCACGCCGGCCTCGTCGTACAGCGCCTTGCGGGCGGCGGGGTCGGTGACGGCGCGCGCCTCGTTCAGCAGGCGGTCGACCTCGGGGTTGCAGTATTTCGGGTCGTTGATCCCGCCCTCGCAGGTGACGAACTGGTGCAGGTTGCCGTCCGGGTCGGGACGCCCCGACCAGTCCGACCGCGACAGCTGGAAGTTGCCGGCCGTCTGCTCCGACAGAAGCGTCGCGAATTCGGTCGCGCGCAGGGTGACGTCAAAGCCCGCCTCGGCCACCATCGCCTGGACGACCTGCATCATCTGGGTGACGACGGGGTTGTTGGCATGCTGGATCTCGACCGCGACGCGCTCCTGTCCGGCCTCGGCCAGTAGGGCCTTGGCGGCCTCGACGTCGCGGGCGGGAACGGGCAGATCCTGGTTGTACCATTGCGAGGTCGGCGGGAAGGGCTGGTTGCCCGCGCGCGCCGTGCCGTCGAACACGACCTGGTTCAGCGCCTCGCGGTCGATGGCCAGCGAGAAGGCCTGGCGGACGCGCGCGTCCTCTCCCATCGGGGTCAGGGCGCGGTCGCCGTTGCCGATGTTGGCATAGATCGCCATGTAGCCCAGGCCCACGACCTCCTGCAGGCTCAGCCCGTCGGTCTGGTTGACGGTGCCCACGTCGGTGGCGGCGATCCGTTCGACCATGTCCAGCTCTCCGGACTGCAGGTTGGCCAGGCGCACGGTGGTGTCGGGAATTGGGCGATAGGTGACGCGTTCGATCTTGATGCGGTCCGCGTCATAGTAATCCGCGAACTTCTCCAGCACGATACGGTCCTGCTGGATGCGTTCGACGAACTTGAACGGACCCGAACAGACCGGGTTCTGGCCGAAATCGGCGCCTGCCGCCTCGGCCGCGGTCGGAGAGATCATCATTCCCGCCCGGTCCGACAGCTGCGCGATGAGCGACGCGTCCGGCGCGGTCAGCGTGAATGTCACCTGCAGCGGTCCCGTCGCCTCGACCGAGGCAATCGAGGACAGCTCGGACTTGCGCCGCGATTCCGGCAGGGTCATCGACCGGGTGATGTTGGCCACCACCGCATCGGCATCGAACGCCGTTCCGTCGTGGAATACCACGTCGTCGCGCAGGTTCATGACCAGCTGCAGCCCGTCGTCGGAATAGGTCCAGTCCGTCGCCAGCATCGGGATGATCTGTGCGTCGGCGTCCAGGTCGACCAGCTTGTCGCACAGGCCCGCATAGACGATGCGGCCCACGAAGGTGCGCGACTGGTCGGGGTCCAGGATGTCCGCGTCGTCGCCCAGGCCGATGCGCATCTCCTGTGCGGCGGCGGGCAGGGCGGTCAGCAGGGCGGCAAGCGCGGTGGCGGTCAGCAGATGGCGGGTCATGGGATGTCCTTCCTGATGGGGGTCAAGCATGGGCCGGTTGGTCCGGCCTTCCGGTATCGGTTGCGGGGAGGTCGGCCGATCCAAGGCGGATCAGCTTTTCCTGAAGCATCAGCAGATGCAGGCGCATCTGTTCGGCGGCCGCCTGCGGGTCGCGGGCAGCAATGGCGTCGACGATGGCGCGGTGCTGGGCCACGGGCAGCGCGTGACCGGCCAGGCCACCCCGCGCGCGTTCGCGCACCGCCTGCCAGGCGGGGTCCTGGCGGATGCGGTTGACCACGTCGAACAGCGACAGGAACAGCGCATTGCCGGCGGCCTCGGCGATCTGGCGGTGCAGGGTGCCGTCCCACAGCTCTCCTTCGTCGGCGTCGACGCATTGCGCGATGCGGTCCGACAATTCGTGCATGCGGGCGATCTGGACCGGCTTTGCGCGCAGCGCGGCAAGGGCCGCCAGCTGCGGCTCCAGGCGCAGGCGCACCTCCATGATCTCGAAGAAATCGGTCGCGGGGGCGGCGCTGTCGATCTGACCACCGACGAAGGTTCCGGCGCCCTGGCGGCGGGTGATGCGGCCCTCGGCCTCCAGCACCTCCAGCGCGCGGCGGATCGCGCGGCGGCCGATGCCCATCTGCTCGGACAGCTGCCGTTCGGTCGGCAGGCGGGTGCCGTTCGGATGACCCGGATCGTCCACCCAAGCGCGCAGCTGTTCCAGCGCATAGGCAGAGGTCATGTTTCCCTGACCCCTGGCGGGACCGTCATCGGCAAAAGGAAGATCAGGCATGTCCATGAAGCGAACCAATCCGTTATTGGTTCATGCTGTCACAAATCTGCCGTCACGCAAGCGCGATGACGCGTGATCGACTGTGATTGAGCGGCTGCACAGCGGATACCTGTCCCCGCGCCTTTGTTCGGTGGCTCAGAAATGCGAACCATTACAGTGCAATGGTTTGCCCGTGCCCCATCAATGACGTCGACTGCCCGAAGTTTAAGCATTCGGTTAAAATGCAACCTTATGATGAGGCGAATTCGCCGACCTGCCTGTCTGGAAGGCTGGACGTCCGGGAATCAGGTGCGATGGGCCTCTCCCCAAGGATAGAGCGTGGCGTCGTTGTGACTTGTCCCCGCGCCATCACGTTAACCAAGACGTTGACCCTGAATGTTCGGCATGCAGGGGTCATGTGCTGGATGATCTCGCACGTCCTCGCGGATGCAAATGCCCTACTGGCATCGTCCGACCGACCCATCGCGTCGATCTCCGGCGGCCAAGCGATTTATTTGCGTCAGAGGTCACGCAGGAAGTATGGCAGCAGCGCCTGCCTGCTGGGCGACTATCGCAGCGCATCGCGAAGGACTGTCTGGTGCAGTGCTTCTTCATCAGCGGGACGGTGCGTGGCCGCCGCAGTCGGTTCGCCAAACGGTTCAAACATGCATCTCGACGGCCCGCGGCCCGCGACGAACCCGTGCAGTCCACTAGGCAACCATCGGATGCCGGGTGTCACCGATCTCACCCCCTCAAAGACCATTGTTATGCAAACCCGCGGCGCAACCGTTATTGGCCATCCTGCTGCGGCACTCTCACCTTCGGACTTGCGACCATGAACGCGGCGATTGGTGGGCAACGTCGGCACGTATCGTTGGGTGCGAACGGAGATTCCTCGGGGCACTTGCATAGGTTGGTACCACTGTGCCGCTACTTGGTGGCGTGACAGGTGCAGCGGTCAAGGTCCTGCAACAAAGAGGTTTTCTAGGGTTACCCCCGGAACTGTCCCCGGAAATTGTGGATAACCTGGATCACCAGCGCAGCAGCTTGTGACCCGCCACGGCCCCGGCAACGGATGCCAGCATGATCGCCGCGCCGTACCAGAACACATAGAACAGCGGCGAATCCTCGGTGCAGGACAGGGCATAGCCGGTCGCCGCACCGGCGCCTGCCGCAAGTCCGATCAGCGCGCCGGCCAGGACGGGATGCGTGCTGGCGCCGCGACGCATCAGCCGCACGCCTGCAAACAGGGGTGCTGCCGACAGGGCCAGCACCGCGGGCACGCAGGTATCGGCCGAATGGCCCAGCCAGTCATGGGCCAGCCGATCGACGGGCGTCGCGACCAGTGCCCAGACCGCCAGGGCCAGCGCCGAGGCGGCGGGCACCGCCAGGGGCCACAGCCCGATACGCGCGCCGGGCCGTGCCAGCCGCACCGCCATGGGCCAGGCCAGCATCAGCACCATCAGCGGCAGCAGCGGCTTGGCCAGGGTTACCGGCGCGGCCAGCGATGCGGCCAGATCGGGGCGCGGCCCGGACAGCGCCATCTGCAGCGCAAGGCCCAACAGCGCCGTCCCGGCCATCGTGGCGATCATCCGCGCCGGAGAGAACCGGGTCGAGGGCAGGGGTTCGGCCGCCAGTCGCGCAATCAGCGCCTCGGTCGAGGAGGGTTGTGTCATTCGCGTGTTCCCAGTCCGATGGCGGACAGCTTCTTCATGGCGCGGTGCAGGGCGACCCGGACCGCGCTGTCGGTCATGCCAAGGCGGGCAGCGACGTCGTCGGCACTGTCCCCCTCGATGCCCATGGCGCGGACGATGCCTGCGGACCGCGCGTCGATGCGCGCCAGCAGCACCCCCAGGTCGCGGGCGGCGGTGGGGTCGTCGGTGCGGCTGTCGGCCATGATCTCGGCAAAGTCGTGGATGGGCAGGTGGACGCGGCTGCCCCGCCTGCGGAACGCGTCGATCACCTTGTAGCGGGTGACCGCGTACAGCCAGGGACGCAGGGGCGTGTCCGGCTGCCAGCTGTCGCGTTTCAGGTGAATGGCCAGCAGCACCTCCTAGACGACATCCTCGTGCAGGTCGCGGGGCAGGCTGCGCCCGCGGGCCCGCACCACGGCGCGGATCAGCGGCGTGACCTGGGTCAGGAACCGGGCCATGGCGCGGCTGTCGCCGGCCTGCGCCGCCGCCAGAAGTGCCGCCCATTCGGTGCCGTCCTGCTGCATGCCCCGCCTCCGCGCGCCTGTCCTCAGGCTAGCCGCAGGGATGCCCACCCCGCAAGGCACGATGGCGGGAACGGCGATCACGCCGGCACCCGGCGGGTCTGCAGGACGTGGTCCAGCGACCACCGCCCCGGTCCATGCGCGATCAGCGCCAGGAAGGCGGCGGCCCACAGCCCGTGCGTGATCCAGGCCGAGGGATAGACGAAGATCTGGATCGTCGCCGTCATCGCCAGAAGCGCCAGCGCCGACAGCCGCGTCATCAGCCCCAGGATCAGCAGCACCGGCAGCAGGTGTTCGGCCAGGGTCGCGGCCACCGCTGCCCCGTCCGACGGGATCACGGGCAGGGCGTATTCGTGTTCGAACAGGAACCAGGTGCTGTCCTTGATGGACAGGCCGTCGACCTTGGTGCGGCCCGACTGCCAGAAGACCGCCGCTGAAAACACGCGCAGGGCCAGCCCGGCAAGGTCGGTCAGGATGGGGGTCATGGCACGGTCTCCTGGTCGGTCAGGCTGCCGGACCGCATCAGGTGCAGCAGCAGCGGTTGAGGGTCGTGGTCAGCCTGCACCGCCCGGGCGGCCCGGGCGGCCTGCGTCAGCGTTCCCGCAGTCAGGGCCGCGATCATCGCGGCGTCGGCGGGGCTGATCGCGGTGACCGGAACGCCCCAGGACGGATCGCGCAGGATCAGCGCGATCTGGGGTCCCGCGGGGACAGGGCCGGGGGTGGCGCCGGGCTGGTTCATCGCCCAGACCGCGACGCCCGCATGGTGCAGCGGCAGCACGATGACCGACGGGTGCAGGCCCAGCCTCAGCAAGTCCGGGTCGGCGCGGGTCAGGCGGTCCGGGCGGACCGGGACGGCGTCGGCCGCGTGAAAGGCCAGCCCACGAGCATGTTCGATCCGCGCGACGTCGGCCATCCAGGGCCAGCCGGCCAGCGGCGGGAAATCGGCCAGAAAGGCCGCGAACCCCGCGCCCCATTCGGCCATCACCGGCGACCGGGGGCGGTCGGCCGCGACGAAGCTTGCGGCCAGCGCGGCGAAATAGTCGGCCCCAACCAGCCGGCGGATGACGGGAAAACGCTGTGCCAGCGCGGCGGACTGGCCCACCGCCACGTTGTTGCGATAGACGCCGAAACGGCGCTCTGCCTCGGGGCCGGTCACGCCGGGGGGCAGCGGCCCGCCGCGCAGCGCGACGTCGAAGGCCGTGGTGAAATGGGCGTGCTCAGACGGCATGGGCCAGCCCCGCATGGCGCAGGATGGCGTCGGCCCGCGCGGCCTCGGCCGCGAGGATCGGCCAGTCGGGCAGGTCGTTGTCCCATTCGACCAGCGTCGGCAGCGGGCCCTGGCGCGCGATGACCTCAGCATAAAGCGCCCAGACCGGGTCGGCGACGGCAC
This sequence comes from Paracoccus sp. S4493, assembly GCF_000967735.1. Classification (NCBI taxonomy): domain Bacteria; kingdom Pseudomonadati; phylum Pseudomonadota; class Alphaproteobacteria; order Rhodobacterales; family Paracoccaceae; genus Paracoccus; species Paracoccus sp. S4493. Next base: position 15,023 of record NZ_JXYF01000097.1, on the reverse strand, counting down.
TGCCGTGATCGTCGATCAGCAGCGGGCCCGAGGGCAGGTCCTCGGTCGCATGGCCGCCCAGGTGGATCTCCTGCACCAGGTCCAGAGGAAAGGCGTCCAGCCATACCCAGGGATCGCGCCGATGGTTCACCGCCGAGACATAGAGGTTGTTGACGTCCAGCAGCAGCCCGCAGCCGGTGGCCTGGGCGATGGCCTGCAGGAACTGGGTTTCGGGGATCTCGGACTGCTGGAACAGCAGGTAGGTGGCGGGGTTCTCCAGCAGGATGGGACGCGCCAGCGCGGTCTGGACCTGGTCGACATGATCGATGATCAGCGCCAGGGTCTGGGGCGTGTAGGGCAGGGGCAGCAGGTCGTTCAGGTATTCGGCCCCGTGGCTGGACCATGCCAGGTGTTCGGAAAAGCTGTCCGGCTGATACCGGTCGCACAGCGCGCGCAGCCGCGCCAGGTGATCCCGGTCCAGCCCATGCGGGCTGCCGATCGACAGGCCCACACCGTGCAGCGACAGCGGGAAATCGGCACGCAGCGCGGTCAGCTGCGCGTGGGGCAGGCCGCCCGCGCCCAGATAGTTCTCGGCATGGACCTCGAAGAAGCCGACCGGGCGGGCGTCCTGGCGGATCTCCGCGAAATGCTGGGGCTTGAAACCGACGCCGGGGGTGGCGGGAAGGCGGGACATGGCATCACCCTTTGGGAATGGCCGCGCGGGACGATCCCCGCGCGGTCCGTGTCGGATCAGGCGGGCAGGTCGCGCATCTGTTCCTCCAGCATGCCCATGCGGGCGGTGCCGTCGGCCTGCGCGGGCAGCTCCATCGTGGTGCAGGTGCCGGCAGGGACCAGCGTCCAGGCGTTCCCCTGATAGTCGACGGTCGAGGTGCCGGCGCAGGTCGTGCCCGGCCCCGCGGCGCAGTCGTTCTGCCCGGCCAGGGCGACGCCGAAGCATTTCTCCATCTCCTGCGCCATGACGGGGGTGGCGGCCATCGCACCAAGCGCACAGGCCAGCGAGGCGCCAAGCGAAAGGCGGGTCGTGAATGCGGTCATGATCATCTCCGTTCTGATGTCGAAGGCGCGTCAGCCCGCCTTCATGCAGATCAGATCGCGGCGGGTGGGGCGCGCGTTACAGCGCCACGGTGCTTTTTTCGCATCGACATGCTGCCCGTCGGCAAGGCACCGCCGGGGAGGGGAGAGTTCATCTTTCTTTACTTGGTCGCTTTCCGGTGAACCCGCGGCGGCGTGACGTTGTTCGCTGTGCAATGGCCGCATTGCACGGTCTGCAGTCAGTTTGCCGAAAGGTGCAATCATGCACATTCTTCACCTTGCCTTGGGCGGCTGCCTGAAGGCTGCCCCCGTGCGCTATGGCGTGACCGAGGATACCGGCGGCCACATCGCCTATGTCCTGGGTGCTGCCATGGCACAGGCGGCGCTGCCGCAGGTGGCGTCGGTCGACATCGTCACCCGTACGTTCGACGGCATGGATCCCATCCACGCGCAGGCGGTGGAGGAGGTCACGCCCGGCTGCCGCATCCTGCGCCTGTCGACCGCCAATCGCGCCTATCTGGCCAAGGAGGCCCTGGAGGCGGAGCTGCCCGCCCTGGCTGAGGCATTCTGCGGGATGCTTGGCGGGATGTCGCAGAAGCCCGACGTGATCCACGCGCATTTCGCCGACGCCGCGCGCCTGGCCCGGACGGCGCAGAAACGGTTCGGCATTCCCTGGATCTATACTCCCCATTCCCTGGCCCTGCAGAAGGACCCTGCCGCCGCCAGCCGTCCCGATCTGCGCGACCGGATCGCGGCCGAGCGGTCGGCCGTCGAGGGCGCCGCCGCGATCATCGTGTCCTCGCGCGACGAGGCCGAGCGCCAGCTGCGCCCCTATGGCAAGGCGGCCGAGGGGCGCAGCCATTGCGTGTCCCCCGGCGTGACGCTGCTGCCCGATGCGGGCACCGCGGCGGCCGATGCGCTGCTGGCGCCGTTCCTGCGCAGGCCGGATCGTCCCATCGTTCTGGCGGTGGCCCGTCCCGTGGCCAAGAAGAACCTGGCCGGGCTGGTCGATGCCTACGCCGCATCGCCCGAGCTGCAGGACCGCGCCAACCTGGTGATCCTGGCCGGGCTGCGCGACGGCATCGATGGCGGGCCCGCCGAACAGGCGCAGGTGCTGCGCGGACTGTTCGACCGGATCGACCGCCATGGCCTGTGGGGCAAGGTCGCCCTGCCGCCGCGCCATGATGCGGGTCAGCTGCGGGCGCTGTACGCGCGGGCGGCGCAGGGAGGCGTCTTCGTGAACCCGGCGCTGCACGAACCCTTCGGATTGACCCTGGTCGAGGCGGCGCAGGCCGGCGTCCCCGTGGTTGCGACCCGGAACGGCGGCCCCGTGGACATCGTGGCACAGCTGGGTCACGGCGCGCTGGTCGATCCCGGCGACGCGGGGCAGGTCGCCGCGGCCTGCCTGCGCATGATGGACGACCCGCAGGGCGCGATCCGCGCGCAGGCCCGCGCGCTGGAGGCCTTTGACTGGCGGGACTGGGCGCGACGGTCGGTGGCGATCTGCCGGAACCTGCAGCGCGCCGCCCCCCTGCCGCGTCGCGCGGTGCGCCGCATCCTGGCCAGTGACATCGACGGCACGCTGACCGGCTGCCCGGTGGCCGCCGCACGGTTCGTCGATTGGCACGCGCAGCGCGACGACGGGTTGCTGTTCGCCGTCGCCACCGGGCGGTCCGTGTCGCAGGCGCGCCGGGTGCTGGCCGATTGGGCCCTGCCGCGGCCCGACCTGTTCATCACCTCGGTCGGGTCCGAGATCTGGCGGTGGGGCGCGGGCGACCGCCTGCACCCCTGCACCGACTATGCCGCGCTGCTGGATGCGGACTGGGACCGCGATGCGGTGCGGGCCGTGCTGCAGGCCCGCACCCCCGTTTGGCAGGCAGGCTATGAACAGCGGCGGTGGAAGCTGTCGCTGCTGGGTACCGCCGCGCAGGCCGCGGAAATCGAACGCGATCTGGCGCGCGCCGGGTTGGCGGCGCGCGTCATCGCCTCGCACGGCGAGTTCATCGACGTGCTGCCGCAGGCGGCCGGCAAGGCCGCCGCCCTGCGATTCGAGGCCACGCGCCGGGGCCTTGACTTGCGCCACTGCATCGCCGCGGGCGACAGCGGCAACGACGCCGACATGCTGGCGGCCAGCGGGGCGTCGATCCTGCCGTCGAATGCCTATGCCGAACTGGCCCATCTGCGCGGTCGGGGCATCTATCAAAGCCGCTATCACCACGCCGCCGGGGTCATCGACGGTCTGGCGCAGCTTGGGTTGGCACGGCAGGCGCAGCATGCGTGACCTGGTCCCCGACGACACGGCAAAGCGGCCCTACGGCTATTTCGTCCACCACCAGGGACGGGGCCACGCGGAACGCTGCGCGGCCATCGTCAATGCGCTTCCCACCGATCGGCCGGTCACGATTTTCTGCGCCCGGGACGACATCTTTCCGCCGCTGACGGCACGGGCGCGCATCGTCACGATCCCGTCGCTGTTCGAACGGACCGGCGCCGAATGCGACATGGACCACGTTCCGACACCCGACACGCTGCACTGCGCGCCTCTGGGCTGGCCGGGCATCCGTCAGGCGATGGGCCGGATCGCTGGCTGGTTCGCCAGCGATGATCCCGCACTGATGATCTGCGATGTCAGCGCCGAGATCGCACAGCTGTCGCGCATCTGTTCGGTCCCCCATGTCAAGATCCTGCAGCATGGCGACCGCGGCGATCAGGGACACCAAGCCGCCTATGCGGGGGCCGTGGGCCTTCTGGCGCCGTTCTCTGCAGCCTTGGCGCAGCCGGATTGGCAGCCCTTTTCGGACCGCATCCATTATGCCCCCGGCCTGGGCATTCCCGCGATCACGCCCCCCGCCCGGGCGGCGGCCCGGCGGGCCTTGGGGCTGGACCCCGACCGCCCCGTGGCGCTGTTGGTGTCGGGTGCGGGCGGCACCGGGTTCGCGCAGGCGCCGATGGGTGTGGCCGCACGGGCCTTTCCCGACTGGCATTGGATGACCATCGGCGCGACCCAGCCCGACTGGCATGCGACGCAGGGCGGCAACCTGACCCACCGGGGCTGGGTCGACGACCCGGCGACCCACGTGGCGGCGGCCGATCTGGTGATCTCGTCGACGGGCAACACCACCTGCGCGCAGGTTCTGGCTGCCGGGCGGCCGTGGATCGTGGTGCCGGAATGGCGCTATTTCGACGAGCAGCGCCTGAAGGCCGAAGCCCTCGGCCGCGCGGGCGTCGCGCTGCACCTGCCGCATCTGCCGTCCAGCGCACACGCCTGGCGCGCGGCGGTCACGCGGGCAATGGAGGGTCACGACCCCGCGGCACAGTCGCGCCTGGTCACCCCCGATCCCGCGGCCGACACGGCCCGATGGCTGGAAACCCTGGCGCGCGACCTGTGGTCCGCCGCCCCCTCGACACGCATCCCCGAAGGAGCCCCTGCATGATCCACGTTTCCGCCCTGACCATCGCTGCGGGCCGCGAGGCCCATTTGCGTAATGTCGTCGCAGGCTTTCAGGCCCAGCAGCACAAGCCGTCGGAACTGATCATCGGCGTGATGCAGGACGCCGACTATACCGACCTGCCCCGGGCCGACTTTCCCATCCGCCAGATCCCCGTGACGGCGTCCGAACTGCCGCTGTCGGCGGCCCGCAATGCGGTGGCCGATGCGGCGACGGGCGACCTGCTGGTCTTTGTCGATGTCGACTGCATCCCCGCGCCCGATTTCATCAGCGGCTATCTGGACCGCATGGCGGACCGTCGCGGCCTGTTCATGGGCGAGGTGATGTACCTGCCCCAGGGCGGCACCGACGGGGGGCTGGATTTCGACCGCTTCGCCGACATCGCCGTCAAGCATTCCGACCGCCAGGGCCCCCCGGCCTCCGGGGTGGCGGCCTGTGCCGACTACCGATGCTTCTGGTCGCTGAACTTTGCGATGTGGCGCCAGGATTGGCTGGACGGCCCGCGTTTCGACGAGAGCTTTACCGGATATGGCGGCGAGGATACCGATTTCGGCCGCGCCTGGTCGGACGGCGGCGCTCCGATCTGGTGGATCGCGGGGGGCCGCGTCTATCATCAGTACCACCCGCATTGCATGCCCCCGGTTCATCACCTGCACTCTGTCCTGCGCAACACCGAGGTCTTTGCCCGCAAATGGGGTCACCGCACGATGGAGCATTGGCTGTATGCCTTCCAGCTGATGGGCCTGATCCGCAACGCGCCTGAGGGGTTGCAGCTGCTGCGCGAACCCGGCCCGACGGAATTCGCCCTGTGCGAACAGCAGGGGCACATGCCCTATGCCAATTCCCGTCGTGTCATCGACCACCTGCACCGGCTGGCCGAAGACGACCGCATGACGACCGAACGGGTCGCCCGCGAACAAAGCGCCCTGTTGATGCCCGCCGCCGAATGACCGGCCGCCCGTTGCGGATCGCGGTGATGGCACATTGCCGTCACCCCATCGCGGCCCCGTTCATGGGCGGCATGGAGGGTCATGCCCACCACCTTGTCAACGCCCTGCGGGCGCGGGGGCATGACGTGACCCTGGTCGCGGCGGGCGACAGCCGGGTGGACGTGCCGTTGCTGCCTCTGATGGCGCAGCATTACGACCTTGATTTTCCGTGGCACCAATATCACGGCACCGAATTGCTGAACGCCCATCTGGACAGTCACCATGTGGCCAGCCTAGCCACGCTTGCGGACATGGATTTCGACGTCATCCACAATAACACGCTTCATCGGTTTCCGCCGCGCTTTGCGCGGGCGACGCGTGTGCCGATGGTCACCTCGCTGCACGTGCCGCCCTTTGACGCGCTGCGCCGGGCCGTGCGCGACAGCGTGGCCCCGTGGCATGTGACGACAGGATGTTCGCGCAGGCATCTGGCGGCCTATTTCCCCGAAGGCCCGCCCGCATCGGCGCGGGTGGTGCCGAACGGCATCGATCTTGCGCAGTGGCCCTATTCGCCGCAGGGTAATGGGCAGGCGGTCTGGGCGGGACGCATCACGCCAAACAAGGCACCCCATCTGGCGATCGCCGCCGCGCGCCGCGCGGGCGTCGCCCTGACGATCTTTGGCAGTATCGAGGATGGCGATTACTTTGACGCGCAGGTCCGGCCGCAACTGTTGGGGGACATTCGCTTTGGCGGGCACCTGGCGGGACCGGATCTGGCCGCGGAATACGGTCGTGCATCGGCCCTGCTGTTCACGCCGCAATGGGACGAGCCCTTCGGCCTGACCGCGATCGAGGCGATGGCCTGCGGAACGCCCGTGGCCGCCGTCGCGATGGGCGCGGTCCACGAGGTGCTGGGCCCGGCCGGGCGGTTCGCCGCCCCCGATGGGGCCGGGCTGGACCGCGCGCTGATCGAGGCGATGCAGATCCCTCGTGACGTGCCGCGCCGCCATGTGGCCGGCCACTTTGGGTTGGACCGCATGATCGACACGCTGCAGGCGCTGTATGTCGAGGCGATCGACCGGCGGCACGATCCCGCGCCACCGGTCAACTTTCTGCCCATCGAACTGCCGCTGTCGCTGGCGGGGCGCGGGGCCGAACCGGCGCTTCAGTCCGGGATGCGCTGACCCAGGACGCCGCGGGGGGCGGGCGGTTCCTCGCGCCGCGGTTCGGTCGGAACGGCATCCTGATCGGTCATCACAGCCACGACATCGGCGGCGATCTTGTCCAGCAGGTCCAGTTCCGCATCCTCGATCTGGCGCGGTTCGCGGTCCATCAGGCACAGGGCGCCCAGCACGTGGCCGTCGGCCGTGCGCAGCGGCGTTCCGACATAGAACCGTCCCTGCCACTGGCGCACCGCCGGGTTGTCCGAAAACCGCACGTCGCGGTCGGTGTCGGGCACGACCAGCGTGTCGTCGGCGGCGATGACGTGATTGCACATCGCCTCGGCCCGCGGCATCCAGTTCATGCGCGGCTCGGTCTCCGTGCGGCGGCCGGGCAGGTCCGCGCTTTGCCCGACGATGTATTCCGCATCGGCATCGATCGCGGAGATGAAGGCTAGGCTGACATCGAACACGTCCGCCGCACGTTTCGCCAGATCGTCCAGATCCTCGCGCGCGCGTCCGTCCAGGACCGCGGTCTGGGCAAGGGCGTCCAGACGCGCGGCCTCGTCCGCGGGGGGCGGGGGGGCCTGCATCGCGGCGCGGTCTGCGTGGGCCGGGGTCAGCCACTGGACGGCCTCGTCCATGGACAGCACGATCTGATCGACGCCAAGCGCCTCGGCCCGGTCGGGGCCCGCCTGATCCTCGGGGGCGTTCCACAGGGCCAAGACGATCCGAAGGTCGGGCCAGCGACGGCGCAGACGCCGGACGAAACCGCGCACCGCCGCGTCCGGATCGCGGCTGAAATAGCCGATGCAGACGGTGTCGATCCCCTCCAGGTCCAGACCGTCGACATAGCGCGCGGTGACCGTGCCGGTCGCGCGCTGGACCGCAGGAATGTCGGCTAGCGCCAGGGCGTGAACCAGCATCTCGGCCGAAATGGCATCGACCTGCCACTTGCCGCCGATGCAGGCGACGCGCGGGGTGCCGGTGGGGGTGGCCGGGTGATCCTCGCGCAGGTCTTCCAGCAGCTGGTCCATGCCGTCGACCACGCGCAGCCGATGCTCGACCCGTGCATTGGCGTGGTAATCGTCGCTGGCTTGGCGCAGAACCTCCATCCCCGTCGTGTTGTAGAACGCGGCGATCCCGGTCGTGCGGATGGCATCGGACGAGATTTCATAGGCCTCGTCGGGATCGTTGGCGATCAAACGCTGATAGATGCGCGTGGGCAGGTCCAGCGCCGGGGTCGATCCCAGCAGCGTGTCGAAGAAGGCCAGCTGCGGCAGGTTGCGGCCCACGACCAGCAGGCAGACCGTCAGGGGCGTCGACAGGATCAGGCCAAGCGGCCCCCACAGCGCCGTCCAGAAGGTCGCGGCCGCGATCAGCGACAGCGCCGACAGGCCGGTCGAGGTGCCGTACAGCATCGGCTCGACGATGTTGTTGCTGACCAGTTCCAGGAACACGATCAGCGCCAGCGCCATCAGTACCATCTGCCATCCGGGATCGACGGCGAAGGCCAGGGCCAGCGGAAAGATCGCCGACAGCATCGGTCCGACATAGGGAATGAACCGCATGATCGCGGCAAGCGTGCCCCACAGGATCCAGCCCGGCACCCCGATGGCCCACAGGCCAAGCGCCATCGGGATGCCATAGGTGACGTTCACCACCAGTTGCATCAGCAGGTATTTCGAGATCCGCTTGCCCGCCTCCTCCAGCGCGTCGGTCGAGCGGTGCAGGTTGCCGCCCAGCAGGCGGATCAGACGGTCGCGCAGATCGCCCCGGTCCAGAAGGACAAGGAACACGAAGACGACCACGATGCCCAGGGTCGCCAGCGGCGCCAGGGCGGGGGCCAGCCAGGCGCTGGCGGTGGCAAAGGGGGACGGACCGTCGCCCACGACCGTCACGGCCAGCGGGTCGGCCACGGCGCCGGGGGCATCCTGCAAGGCGGTGGCCAGCTGTTCCTGGACGGTGGCGATGGTCTGGAACACGCCGTCGAACAGGCCCGGCCCCTCCATCTGCTGGCCCAGCCCCTGGATCTTGGCGCGGATCGTGGACTGATAGGCGGGCAGTTCGGCGCTGAGCACGCTGACCTGCGACGTGATCAGCAGGCCCAACCCCAGCAGCATCGCGATGACCGTCAGCATGACCACCGACACCGCCGCCGCCTGCGGAATGCCGCGGCGCACCAGAACCTTGACCAGCGGCCCCAGGGCAAAGCTGATCAGGAAGGCGATCGCCAACGGGATCAGCACCTCCTGTCCGTAATACAGCAGGCCGATGATGACCGTGCCCACGACCAGCCACGCGGCCATGCGCACGATGTCGACCCCGCCCTCGGGCGCGGCGACTGCGGCATTGGCATCCGGCCCCAGCAGGTCGTGCGGGGCCTGACGCGGCCCCGAAGTGTTCAATGTCATGATGGTCCCCCGACATGCCCCCTGCACGGGGGCGCTGGTCAACACGGCACGAAGGCCCCGGTTCCGTCGCTGCGGGCGGATGCCCGCCGACGGCCATCCGTCCCGCCGCACGCATCATATGATACCGGAACCGGGCGCGTCACGCGCCGTTGCGCTGCCGACCGGCCCAAGGGTGGGCCGGTCCCGAACAGACGAAAGTTTTTCCCGATGAACACCACGATCCGCACCCCCGGCGCCGATGATGCGGGCCCGCTGGAACAGGCCGACAAGGAGGCCGCCGCCCAAGCCGCGCGCCACCGCCACCATCCGGTCGTCAAGGCCGTCGGCACGCTGAGCGAGGTCGCCGACCAGGTGCCCCTGTCCCTGGTTTGCGGCAGCGTGATCCTGGGCGGCGCGTTGTCCGGGCAGGATCATGTCGCGCGCACCGGCCTGCGGATGATGGCGGCGCATGTCCTGGCCAATTCGGTCAAGCGGGTGATCAAGAACCGCTTTCGCCGCACCCGCCCGGTCGAGATGATCAAGCGGCAGGACTATCGCTGCGAGCCGGGCGAAAGCCGGGGCGGGCACGAGACGTCCTTTCCTTCGGGGCACACGGCGGGTGCGGTGGCGGTGGCCATCGTCGTCGCGCGCGATCTGCCGCACATGGCCGTGCCCGCCCTGGGGGTCGCGGCGATGATCGCGGGAATCCAGGTGCCGCGGGGCAAGCATTATCCGGGCGATGTCGTGGCCGGTGCGGTTCTGGGGCTGGTCTCGGCGCTGGTTGTGCGCCGGCTGTGGGACAGGGCCGCGCGCGACTGAACTTATGTCAACGGAACGTGGCGTCACGACCGCCCGTTTCATCGACAGCATACGGCCCCGCGATCCTGCCGGGCCAGGGAGAGACATCATGGCGACCGCCTCCGACGACACCAAGACCAAGACCGCAACCAAGAAATCCGCCCGCGCAGCAGGGCAGAAGACTGCGAAACCCACCGCCGAGGCCCGCACCAAGCGGTCGCAGGCCGTGGCTGCGAAATCAAAGGCCAAGGCCGCCAAGCCCGCGGTGACGGACAAGGGCCTTGCGGATCTGTTCGAACACGCCTTGGCGGACATGTATTACGCCGAGAAAAAAATCTACAAGACGCTGCCCAAGATGATCAAGGCGGCCGACCATCCCGACCTGATCGCCGCCCTGACCGCGCATCGCGAAGAGACCGCAGGCCAGATCGAGACCTTGGAGGCGATTTTCGAACTGTTGGGCAAGCGTGCCAAGGCCGTGAAATGCGATGCCATCGACGGCATCCTGGAAGAAGGCGAAAGCCTGCTGGAGGATTTCGGTGACAGCGTTGCCGCCGACGCCGCGATCATCTTCAGCTGTCAGGCGGTCGAGCATTACGAGATCACGCGTTACGGCTCGATGCGCGCCTTTGCCGAGGCCTTGGGGATGGATGAGGCGAAGACCCACCTGGAGGGGATCCTGGCCCAGGAAAGCGCGGCCGACACCAAGCTGACCGAACTGGCCGAGGATTCGGTGAACGACGCGGCCGCCGAATACGACGACCACGACGCCTGACCACATAGGATGGCCCCCGGTGATCCGGGGGCCGTTTTCGTCACGCCAGAAAGAACGCCATCATCGCATCAGTGGCCAAGGGTCCCGGAGCGGTGTGGCTGCCGGTAGGTTGACCACCGGACCAGGCGTGACCCAGTCCTTGAACCCGCCATGTCTCAATCCGCAACGTGCCCGCGTCATCGCGGTATCGGCCGATATGCACGGCACGGTCATTCAGCCGTGCATCCGCCGCGCGTCGGGTCAGGCCGGGTTGCCGCCGCAGCGCCTGCGCCACTACGGCATCGGCATTGCGCGGCGACACGGTCTTGTCGGTCGCGCCATGCACGACGAACAGCCGGCAGCCCACGCCCTCACCTCGATCGGATCCGCCCTGCGACATCGCTTGGAACGCGCCCGCCATGTCCGTAGCCGCGCCGTTGGGAAGGCCCGAATGACAGGCCACGGCACCGAAATCGTCGGCAAAGACCGCGCCCAGGATCACCGCCATCGCCCCGCCGGCCGACAGCCCCGCGGCAAAGCGCCGGTCGGGGGCCACAGCGTGGTCGTGGGCGACGCTGCGGGTCAGGTCGACCAGAAAGGCGGCCTCTCCGCCGTCGCGGGCGGCATGACGGGCCTCGAACCAGTTCCAGCAGCGGTTCATGTTGGCCTGTGACGTCTGTGCGGGGGCCACGACGATCATCCGATGGCGCTCTGCCGCCGCCATGATGCCGGTGCCGCGGGCGAAATCATCCGGGTCCTGTGTGCAGCCGTGCAGCAGAAGCAACAGCCCTGCAGCCGGGCGTCCCTCCAGCGACGCGGGCAGGTACAGGCGATAGTCGCGTGACTGCGCTGCCGCCTGATGCTGGTGTGTGGTCCAGCTGGCCCCCTGGGGGATGTCCATCGGCGTGCTGTCGCGCATGGCCGCACCTGCGGGAAAGCCGGCCGACATCCGGGGCATCTGCGGCATCGACAGGCCGCCACCCGGCATGCGCGGCATCGCGCCCCCGCCCAATCCCGACTGGATCATCTGCGTGGCTTGCGCCAGATCGCCCGACCGCATCAGTTCGGTGATGCGGGCCATGTTCATCGGCATCTGTTCGGTCATCATCGTGTTCCCTTGTTCGTTCGGCAGGCGTCCAGCGCCGCCTTGACCCCGGCATCCGCCTGGATGGTGCCCAGAACCTCGATCGAGCGGATCGTGGCGGTGATCAGGTCCGGGGGAATGTCGCGGGCAAAGCGGGCAAGCCCGATCACCCGCAGGTCCAGCATCTGGTTCGCGGCGTGCAGGGCCTCCAGTTCGGCCCGGGACAGATCGCGCAGACCCATCACGAAATCGTCGCGCACGATGGCCGGGGCCACCGAGGCGTCGTGTCGGTCCAGCTGCGCCCGGATCGCGGTGCGGATCAGGTCGCTGCGACTGGCATAGAAGCCTTCGCGCACCAGCAGGTCGATCCGTCCCAGATCGACGAAGCCCAGATTGATGGTGATCTTTTCGGTATCGGCCGTTCGGGCCGGAGAGGCGGTCGCCATGATTGCTATCCCTTCCTTATGCCATCCATATGGATGTCTAAGGAAAGAATTGCGACCTGATCTTTGTCAGTCGATTCCTATGACACCAGCCTACGACGGCGTCCGGTTGCCATGCCCCGCGCAATGGCCTCTGCGATGTCGGCACAGGCCGTGATCCCCTGAACGAACGGGCGGTCGTGCATCAGGTAGGGGATCGCCGCCAAACACAGCCTGCCGCTGAACGGACCCGCGCCCAGCAGGCTGTAATCCTGCGCCACGTCGGGAATTTCGTGATCCGCATCCAGCAGCGCGCGCCGCAAGGTCGGGAAGGGCAGGTCTTCGGTGCTGAGGGGCTTTTGTCCCCTTGCATCGATAAACACGGCAAAGCGTTCGGTGCGGTCGTCATGGACGATGACGGTCTCTGCGCCATCGCGGGTCAGGTCGTAATCCTCGCCCAGGGGCATGATCGACAAGATGCCGGCATCGCGCAGCGCCAAGACGCGCCGGATCGATTCCGACGGGACTGCGGCATAGTTGTCGACAAACACCTTCTTCAGACCCCTGTCGAACCGGTCGCGGTCGTCGTCGGACAGGTCCGGCACGATCTCCTCGACCTGTTCATGCATGCGCAGCAGAGCATAGCGCCAAGCGACGGTGATCTTGTGCGCCTTGTTGTGTTCGACCTCGTCCAGATTGGCGCGGGCCCATTTGAACGGATCGGCGGCCTCGCGCGCGGCGAAATAGGCATCGGCAAAGCTGTCCACATCCAACCCGCCCAACCCGATCTTCAGCGCAAAGGCCGGGTCGGCCTGCATGATCTCGGCCCGGACCAGATCGAAGGCCGCATCCAAGGGCGCCGGGGTCGACAGGCAGGCGGCCAGCGCCGGGGCGGTGGCGATGGTCAGGGGTTCATAGGGGATGGGGCAATAGAAGTCGGCCTCGGGCAGGACGCCCGACCGCGACATCATCACGATCCGCAGATCTGCCGATGCCGGGTCCAGATCAAAGCGCAGGTCATCACCCTTGCGGCGGAAACGACCGTGCTGGTTCACCACCGCCATCGCCGCGTCGATCGAACTGAGAGAGGTGCCCATGATGCCGACCCGCACAGCAGGAATGTCGGCCTCGATCAGTCCGGACCAGGGACTGGGAAAATAGCTGCGGGTGGCCTCGTCCTCATCGGGGAAGGCGTGGCCTGTGGCGACGATCACGCGGTCGAAGGGCCCGTCGCGCCCGTCCGCGGTCATCACGCTCAGGCCCGCTTCGTCGGACTGGATATCCAGAACCTCGGTCGCCTCGCGGATGTCGATCCGGTGGCCCCGTGACCGCGCCCGATCGACCAGCGCCATCAGCTGATCGCGGAAATATTCGCCCAACAGCAGGCGCGGCGTGAACTGACGCTCGTCCACGTCCTGGGGGTCCAGGCCGTAGGATCTCAGCCGCGCATCCGGCTGATCCTGCAGCCAGTCCAGATAGGTGGTCGCAATCGGCGGTATCTCGATGCTGGCAATGTTGGCCAGCATCGCGCGGTTCGACATCTCGGGTGAATAGGGCATGCCGACCCCGGCACGCGGTCCCTTTTCGTACAGCGTGACCGCCAGCGGCAGGCCAGTGTCCAGAAGGTGCAGCAGCGTATAGATGCCGGTCGGGCCGGTGCCGACGATCGCGATGGTCCTGGCGGTCATATGTGTGTCCATGGGTTCGAAACGCCGCCCGTGGGCGTCCGTTCCGGCATCAAATGCTGGTCGGGTCGATCACGAAGTCCAGCCGCGCCACCGTGCCGCCGTCCTTGCCTTTCGCCAGCGTCAGTTGGCCGTTCAGCGCCGTCGCGAACTGGCGTGCGACGATCAGTCCCAGGCTGTCCGACGTCTCCAGATCGAAGCCTTCGGGCAGGCCAGGGCCTTTGTCCACGATGCGCAGCGTCGCGGGGATGCGTCCGTCAGGGGTGGCCGCGTCGACGTTCAGCCTGACGGTGATCTCCGTGTCGCGGCCTTCGGGGGCGCCGTGTTCGATGGCGTTCATCACCAGTTCGCTGGCGATCAGACCCAAAGGGACGGCCGTGTCATGCGGCAGCGGCAGGCTGTCGGCGCTGAAGTCCAGATCGACGTCGCCTGCGCCCGTGACCTCCACCACGTCATGCAGCACCTCGCGCAGGTATTCGGCCGCGTCCAGCGTTTGCAGGTCCGGTGAATGCAGCCGCCGCTGCAACAGCGATATCGACCGGATGCGGGTCTGCGACGCGACCAGCGCCTGGCGCGCGGTCTCGTCCGCGACCAGCTGGGACTGCAGGCGCAGCAGCGCCGCGACCGTGGACAGGTTGTTCGAGATCCGGTGCTGCAGTTCAGAGAACATCAGGCTGCGTGATGTCGCCAACGCGTTGGCCCGCTGTTCGGCGGCCATGCGCTGTTCCAGGGCCCGACCTGCGGCGGTGATGAACACCACGTCCGTGGCGATGATCAGCGCATAGAGCAGCAGCGCGACGATGGCTCCCGGCGTGATGGCCAGGCTGCGCACCGGTTCGATGAAGAAATACCACGCGATGACCCCGCAGGCCACGCCCACGGCCAATCCGGACCGCAGCGACGAGAAAACCAGCGTCAGCATGACGGCGGGAAAGAAGGTCAGGAACGGAAATCCGGGCGGCAGCGCATCGTTCAACGCAAAGCGCAGCGCAGTCGACAGCACGATCGCCGACAGGGCGAACACCACCTGATGGCGCAGAGACCTGCGAGCCAGAAGCGCCGCGCCCAGCCCCTGCATCAGCTTTTCGGACAGCGTCCGGCGGTCAGGCGCTGCAGCGTTCGTCACGTCATGTCCCGTCTTGTCCCCGCGGCCGGCCAATGCCGGACCATCCGCACCTTAGCAAGAATAATGCGGTGGAAAATGGCAGAAATGACTGATGTTTGACGGACCTTTTGGATTGTCGGTACGGCAGCCGCTGTAAGGACGGTCAGCGCGGCGAGGCCGCGGTTCATCGGGATGTATCGACCCGGTGAAGA
>NZ_JXYF01000096.1:0-377 GCF_000967735.1 Paracoccus sp. S4493 | reverse complement strand
CGATGGGGCTGGACCTGGACCTGCCGGTCTGGCGCACGCTGGACCCGGCGGCGCTGGTGCTGATCCTGGCCGCGATGATCGCGGTCTTCCGCCTGCGCGCGGGGACGGTGCCGGTGCTGGCGGGCTGTGCCCTGGCCGGGCTGGCGCTGCACCTGGCGGGGATCGTCTGAGGCGCGGCAGATTTTTTCGACGCAGCCGGGAAGAGAACCGCGGCCGGTTGCGTCTATGACTGTATCATGACCCGGACACGCGACCCCATCCTGGATCTGCTGGCGCCGCTGCGGCGCTATGCCTTCGCGCTGACCCGCGACAGGGCCGAGGCCGACGACCTGGTCCAGGACGCCCTGCTGCGCGGGCACGAACAGCGCCGCCAGCTG
>NZ_JXYF01000095.1:0-482 GCF_000967735.1 Paracoccus sp. S4493 | reverse complement strand
CGATTCGATCAGGCGCAGCGAATGTTCGTGGCCCTTGAAGATCTTGCCGTCATAGCACCGCTCACCCTCGAAGACCGAGCTGGCATAGTGCATCGCATGGGTCAGGATGTGTACCTTGGCGTCGCGCCAGTCCACCAGGTCCCCGTCCATCCAGATCTTGCCGTCGCGATCGTCGTAAGCCAGCATCATATGTCTCCATCCGCCGCCCGGTTTTTCGATTCTTGCGCCTGTCAGGGCGGATTTGGCATGTTTGTTACGCAAGATGCTTGACGGCTAGCAATCACGGATTAGAAAGTCAACAACGCTGCCATATCCGGGGCAGGTGACGAACAGAGGGTGCAGATGCAGGAAAAAGCGCGGATCCAGGCGATGATGGGCGAGGACCTGCTGTTCCTGACCGACGACCAGCTGCGCCGCGGGATCGAGGCGATGTTCTTTGCCTATCGCGCCTTCACCGCCGATCCGGACCTGATCCTGGCCGA
>NZ_JXYF01000094.1:0-1135 GCF_000967735.1 Paracoccus sp. S4493 | reverse complement strand
GCTGCGCCTGATCGAATCGGGCCGCCTGCTGGACATGCCGATCCCCTATTCCGCCGAGGAGATCGACGCCGCCAAGGAGGCCGTGCTGAAGGCCAACGGCTTCGAGAACGCCTATGTCCGCGTCGTCGCATGGCGCGGGTCGGGGCCGGACATGGGCGTGTCTGCGGCGCGCAACCCGGTCCGCATGGCCGTCGCGGCCTGGGAATGGGGCAGCTATTACGGCGACGCGAAATGGCAGGGGGCGAAACTGGACGTGGCCAAGTGGAAGCGTCCCAGCCCCGAGACCATCCCCACCGCCGCCAAGGCCGCAGGCCTCTACATGATCTGCACCATGTCCAAGCACGCGGCCGAGGCCAAGGGCTGTTCGGACGCACTGTTCATGGACTGGGAGGGTTACGTGGCCGAGGCGACCGGCGCCAACATCTTCTTCGTCAAGGACGGAGAGGTCCACACGCCGCTGGCCGATCGCTTCCTGAACGGCATCACCCGTCAGACCATCGTGCAGATGCTGAAGGACAAGGGCTATACGGTCCACGAACGCCGCATCACGCCCGACGAGCTGGAGGGGTTCCAGGAATGCTGGCTGACCGGCACCGCGGCCGAGGTGACGCCCGTGGGCCAGATCGGCGACTGGCATTTCCAGGTGGGCCAGATCACCCGCGACGTGGCCGAAAGCTATGAGGCCCTGGTCCGCGCCTGAGGCCTGAATGCGGGACCGCCCCTGCGGGCGGTCCCCCTCGGGGTCACTTCAGGTGACCCCGCGCGATGCGGGCGTATTCGGCGGCCTTGCGGCTGTCCTCGGCCCGGGCATGGGGGCGCGCGTGCAGGGCGCGGATGGCACTGTGCATCCCGCCCTCGCGGTCAAGGCGCAGGAATTCGCGCAGGCGCGCCGCCCCCTGCATCCGCGGCTTGTCGGCATGATGTCTGGTCATGGTCAGCCCTCCCGTGGGTGTCACCCCTTGGACTATAGGGCCGATCCGGTCCGATTTGAACAGTGTTGTTCGAAATGCAGGCTCAGGCGGCCTTGATCCCCTGTGCCGCCGACAGGACCGCGTGCAGCGCGACGGGGTCGTCATTGGCGCGCAGCTTGGCGCGCAGGTCCTGGTCGCGCAGCGTGCGCGACACCAGCGCCAGC